>CAVGEG010000083.1:3262-13447 GCA_963628165.1 Paratractidigestivibacter sp.
CTCCGTACCGCCGTAAGACACGCGTTTACGGACAAGATGCACGACGTTCCAAACGAGATTCGCGCGCTGGGGGAACTTGTATTCCAACCGATATTTAGGAGCCGACTCCAGATCCTCTCCTCGCTGCGCAAGGGTCGGAGCAATTAAGGTTCGGTCGTCTGAATATTTTCGTTTCGTTTCATCGTCCACCAGGGAAAAGTCAACGCCGCCAGTTTCTCCGGCGTCGTCTCCATCCTTTTCATCACCGGAGAAAACGCCCGAAAATTGATCCGCCGCACGCCCTAATACGCCCGCGACGCCTTCGTCTTCCGAAAGAGTCGAGTCGTCCGACTTAACGCTAGAATCGGAGTCTTCTTTAAAAGTCGAAACGCTCGCTCCGGTATCAACAAGAGGGTTCTCCGTCGGTTTCTCCGTCTCTCGACAGCCCAAGAAAGCAGTCAGCGCGCAAACCGCCGCCGTTGTCAGCATCTTTCGCGACACGTCATATCCCCAAAGTAAACTTAACTATCGACGATATTCAATGGCGCGACGTCAGGCTACGCCGCCCCATATAAACACAATTCCGTTCCTAGAATAATCTTTCAACGCTTATGAGTCTAGACCAATCAATCTTCATTTTTACCGACGCTTTAGAGAAAAAGTAAGAGCCAGGGAATCTTTGAGCGTATCTAACCTCTATTGACGTCCTGTAACATCGCTTAACGCAAGCAGAAGCGCTGGACTCTATGGACTTTTTTGCGATGTGCATATAATAGACTGAAATTTGAGTTCTTAAAAAACAGTTTCAAATTGACGCATTTTATGTGTTTTGGCGTCTATATTGCTCCATGATTTTTAACGACGAGCCGTATCGTTACGGTTTTGTGTAATCTGATTCACTAGATAATAGGCTTATATAGCTATGGCATACGAACGTTTTACCGCAAAAGCCAAAAACGCGATGAAACTTGCAAATGGCGAGGCAATGCGCCTCAATCATGAATACATTGGAGTAGAACACCTACTCATCGGACTCATTAGAGAATCGGAAGGGATGGCGGCCGGTGTTCTTGAGAAGTTTGGAGCGGATCTACGCAAAACCAAAAATGCGATTGAGAGTATAATCACACCCGGCACGAGCCTCGTTTCCCTCGGTAGGCTTCCTCAAACGCCTCAATTAAAGCTTGCTCTAGGCCGCGCTATCGAACAGGCGAATGCGTTGCATCACTCTTACGTCGGCACAGAGCACCTCCTCTTGGGCGTCATCTCCGACGAATCGAACAGCGCCTGTCAGGCTTTATTAAACATGGGGCTGAACTTAGAGGCTATCCGTGACGAGATTATGTCCATGATCGGAGCGGGCGAAAGCGATTCGACCAATTCCGGAGCCTCAGGAGATCCAGCCTCCGGTTCCGGAGACGACGTCAACAACGGTTCGACGGGCGACTTTACTGACCAAGCGCAGGCTAAACCGACGACTTCGGCGTCCAAAGGTTCCGACCGTATAAAAACTCCGGCTTTGGACAGCTTCGGGCGCGACTTGACAGAATTGGCGAAAAAAGGCGAACTCGACCCCGTCGTTGGCCGCGAAGTGGAGATCGAGAGAACCATGCAGATCCTCTGCCGTCGCACGAAGAACAATCCCGCTCTTATCGGTGAAGCGGGCGTTGGGAAAACCGCCGTCGTCGAAGGACTTGCCCAAAAGATCGCCAATGTAGACGTTCCGGAGATTCTCATGGGGCGTCGCGTCGTCGCCCTTGACGTTACCTCGATGGTCGCGGGGACAAAATATCGCGGTCAATTTGAGGAACGCATCAAAGCCGTTATGAACGAAGTCAAGCGCGCTAAGAATATCATTCTTTTCGTCGACGAACTCCATTCGCTTGTCGGCGCGGGAAGCGCTGAGGGCGCTAACGACGCCGCCAATATTATTAAGCCCGCGCTCTCCCGCGGCGAATTCCAGATCGTTGGCGCTACGACCTTTGACGAATATCGAAAATACATCGAAAAAGATCACGCCCTCGAACGCCGTTTCCAAACGGTGACGATCAATCCGCCGACGACGGCGGAAACCCTTGAGATCCTCAAGGGACTACGTAGCCGTTATCAACAGCATCATAACGTCACGATTACCGACGACGCTCTCACTTCAGCGATCGAACTCTCCGAGCGTTATATTACCAATCGCAGTCTTCCCGACAAGGCGATCGACGTCGTCGACGAAGCCGGCGCGCGCATTCGACTTCAGAGTTGCACGCGTCCTCCCGATCTTACGGAAGTCGACCGACAAATCGAAGCCCTTCAAAAGGAAAAGGACGCGACGGTTCGTACTCAGGAATTCGAGCGCTCTGCGATTCTCCGCGATCAAATTGACAAACTGCGCGCGGAAAAAGCTGGGTTGCAGGAAAATTGGCGTAATAAACAGAAGGAAGCGCGTGGAGTCGTTAACGCGCAGGTAATCGCCGAGGTGGTGTCGAAAATCACGGGGGTTCCCCTCTCCAACGTAACAGTAGAGGATTCGAAACGTCTTCTTCAGATGGAAGCGGAACTTCACAAGTGCGTCGTAAGTCAGGACGAAGCGATTCGCGCTGTTTCCAAGGCTATCCGCCGAAGTCGTGCGGGAATTCAAGATCGAAGCAGACCAATCGCGTCCTTTATCTTCGCCGGTCCGACGGGCGTCGGAAAGACGTTGCTCGCGAAAACGTTGGCGAAATTCATGTTCGGCGACGAAAACGCTATTCTTCAGTTCGACATGAGCGAATATATGGAGAGTTACAACGTTTCGAGAATGGTCGGCTCTCCTCCGGGCTACGTCGGGCACGATGAAGGCGGTCAACTCACGGAGCGCGTGCGTCGTCGCCCCTACTCGGTGGTTCTCTTCGACGAAATCGAAAAAGCGCACCCTGACGTCTTCAATCTCTTCTTGCAAGTTCTTGAAGACGGTCGTCTTACTGATTCGGTTGGTAGAACGGTCGATTTCCGCAATACGATCATCATCATGACGACCAACGCGGGTGCGTCGGCAATTAAAAACGAATCGGCTTTCGGTTTCCAAGAACCAGACGCAAACACGTCGTATGAAAGCATGAAGACTCGCGTCAACGAAGAGATCGAAAGAGCCTTTAGACCTGAGTTTATCAACCGCTTTAACGACGTTATCGTCTTCCGTCACCTCACGGACGAAGACCTTCTTTCAGTCGTCGATATGGAGCTTAATAAGCTTCGAAGGCGATTGGTTGAGAAAGAACTTTGTCTCCATATTTCGGACGAGGCGAAAAATTTTGTCGCGAAGGTTGGATCAAAACTCGAATTTGGCGCAAGACCGTTGCGTCGCGCCATTGAAGAGTACATTGAAGATCCTCTTTCTGAAAAATTCCTTGAGGGAGTTTTCACGAATCGCGAGGTTATCGACATAACGCTCGTCGAAAGAGAGCTGACGGAAAAAGAGCGAAAGGCGCTTCTTCCCGGTGAAGAGGAAAAGAACAAAAAGAAGTCGATTCTCCAGTTTGATCCCAAAGACTATGCCGATTACACGCAGGAGGAACTTGACGATCCGCAGTTCAAAGAGTATCGCGAACAGATCGCAGAACGCGCGAAGCTCCGCGCGATGAAGGAAGCGCCAGGCGTGAACGAGGAAGAACCTAAGCCTGTAGAAGGCGATTCAACAGATTCCTCCGCGTCCGTTCAATCCGAGAACGCCGCGTCTTCGTGATAAAGCTATCCAATGATTCAGCAAGGGGAGCGCTCCGTAAGCTCCCCTTGCTTTTTTCATAGACTATTCACGCTTTCAGAGCGTTACTGAATCGCTACCTTTTGAAATCAAGTCTGGTCGACTCATGCCCTTAGATCTTCTTCTTTCTCCCTTTACCTTGGCCGTCGGCTCGCTTGCGGCCTTTCTCATTGGTCTTTCAAAGACAGGAACGCCGGGCGTCGGGCTCTTCGCGTGCCTGCTGATGATTTCAGCTTTCCCTGATCACGAAATGTTTGCCTCGGGCGCAGTCGTCCCCCTTCTGATCCTCGGCGATCTAGCCGCCGTGCACTTCTATCGAAAAGACTGCGATCCTCGACTTCTGAAAAAACTTGCGCCCCCTGTTATCACAGGGCTTCTCTTAGGAACGGTCGCCCTGTGTTACATGCGGAACTCCCAGTTTCGATTGACTGTTGGCGCGCTCGCCGTCTCGATCCTCGTCTTTGAGCTTGTACGTCATCGCCTTGGATGGACAAAAGTGGCGACGAACCTCCCTTTCAGATGGTTTTGCGGGGTTCTAGCCGGATCAACGACTATCTTAGGCAACGCCGCCGGCGCCGTCTCCGCCGCTTATTTTTCCTCGCAAGGACTTGATAAAAAAAGATTCATGGGCACAAACGCCGTCTTTTTCTTCCTCGTCAACGTCGGTAAAATTCCTCTCATGTTTGCCGCAACCTATACCAAGGAATGGATGGGATTCGACACAGACTCCGCCCAGGTCATGAACGGAACGAGTTTCCTACTCACCATGATCTTCGTCCTCCCTTTGATCATCGGCGGATTTGTCGGAAGGAAACTCTATCGCGCTATTCCGGAAAAATTTTTCGTGCCTTTTATCCTAACACTTAATCTTATAACGGCGCTTTATCTTCTGATTTCCGCCTTCTCCTCTTAATGGAGAATCGGTGGAGAGCTAGAAAGAATAATCAGCTTCGTTACAATACTCGTTAACAACTTAAAAGCTGGAGCTTTAAAAGATTCTTATACCGAAGGACGCATCGCCCATGCTTAAAGCGCTAATTTTTGATTTTGACGGCACGATTGCCAACACCCTCCCCGCCTGTTTCAACGCTTTCAAACGAACAGTCGAACCTGTTTTGGGAAAAGAGATGTCTCTGCCGGAAATACGTTCTTACTTCGGCCCTACGGAAGAGGGGATCTTCGCTAAACATTTCCCTGACCGACAACATGAACTTGCGGAAATTTACTACAAAATCTACGCGGAAGAACAAGCGAAGATTCCCAATCTTGTTCCTGACGTGATGGAAGTCATTCGCGAAGTAAAGGCGCGCGGAATCCGCGTCGCTTTAATTACAGCGAAGGGACCGGTTAGTTGTAAAATCTCCCTTGATTTCTACAAGATTGCGGACGATTTTGAAGAGGTTCGCACCGGAGGCCCCAACGGACGCGTGAAAGACGTTGCGATCCGTGAAATTCTCGAAATCATGGGCGTGGGAACCAACGAAGTCGCCTACGTTGGCGATTCCTGGAAAGACGTGATTTCGTCGCACAAAGCGGGAGTTCCATCCTGGGCCGCCGCCTGGCTCGACACAGCTGAACCTGAAAGAATACTCTCCTATAACCCTGAAAAGATTTTTTATACCGTGGGTGAATTTAGGCGCGCTCTCCAGGAGGAAGGAATCCTCGAATGAATACTCCTCATAGAATAACTCGTAAAATCAAGGTCGGCTCTACGTTCATTGGCGGCGACGCCCCCGTTCTCGTTCAAACAATGGCCGCCACAAAAACGAGAGACGTTGAAGCAACCGTCGCGACCGTCCAGAAGCTCGCAGCTTGCGGAGCCGGGATGATCCGTATCGCCGTCGACACGCCCTCCGACGCCAAAGCTCTCGTCGAAATTCGTAAACGCGTCGACGCCAATCTTTCCGTCGATCTGCAAGAGAATTTCCGCCTGGCGGAAAAGGTCGCCCCTTATGTCGACAAGATCCGTTATAACCCAGGCCATCTTCATCGACTTGAGCCCGAGCTCTCATGGGAAAAGAAGGTTCAGTTTCTAGTCGACGTCGCTCGAGACAATGATTGCGCCCTTCGCATCGGCGTGAACTCGGGAAGTCTTGAGCCGGAAAAGTTGCGTCAATATCGAGAAAAAATGGCCCGTCTTGACGCAGATCCGGCCCTTAAAGACGACGAAGCAAACTTTTTCGACCCGCCGATCCGAAGCGCTTTGGAGCATGTGAACTTCGTCGAATCGATCGGTTTCGACAGATTCTGCGTCTCCATCAAGGACTCTGACCCCGACACAGTTCTTCTTTTAAACAGACGTTTCGCCGCTTTACGTCCCCTCGTTCCTCTCCACTTAGGGGTTACGGAAGCCGGCGCGCCTCCTAGAGGAATCCTCAAGACTCGCTCCGCTCTTGAACCCCTCCTTGCGGAAGGAATTGGCGAAACGTTGCGCGTCTCTCTTACCGTCCGCGCAGACCAAAAAGAACAAGAGGTCGAAGCGGGTAAGCTGATTCTGAACAACGTTGCGAATGGAATCGTCGCCAACCCGAACGATTACAAGCAGACCGCGCTAAATATCGTCAGTTGTCCTGGATGTTCGAGAGCTCAGGGAGCGCGATTCGTCGACCTCGCGCACGAAATTGAAAATGCGACTCAATTCGCAAAGAACTACCCTTTCACGATCGCTGTCATGGGGTGTCGCGTCAACGGACCTGGAGAAACGGACGACGCCGACATCGGTCTCTGGTGCGGCGGGGATAAAGTTAACCTAAAAAACGGAGAAACCCCCGTGGGATCCTTCGCTTACGACTTCGTAGTTGAAAAGGCAGTTGAACTTCTAAAGGAGAAAATTCGACTCTCACAACTTAAATAACACTTAGGAGAAGGCCATGCCCAGATTCCGCTTTTTGCTTCGTTCCGGAGTCCTTATCTCCCTCGTCGTCTTTGCCGTCGGCGTGTTGTCCTATCTTTCCACAGAAAGCGCGTTTGCGCTTGAAGGAGAAACTCCGACGGTTCTGAAGAAACCGACGCCTAAAGATTACAGACGCCAGAGTCGTCAATTCCGCGGGCTCTGGGTCTCCGTTGTTTCCAATATCGACTTTCCGTCGAAGCCGGGACTTTCTCCCGAAGAGCTGATGAAGGAAACCGACGAGATCCTCGATCGTGCGGCGGCTATGCGTTTTAACGCAATATTCCTCCAAGTTCGGCCTATGGGGGACGCCCTCTATCCCTCCGAGCTATATCCATGGTCTAGTTTCCTCACCGGCGAACAAGGAAAGGCGCCCGATCCGTTCTTTGATCCCCTCCGATACTGGATTGACGCCGCTCATGCCCGCGGTATGGAACTCCACGCATGGATTAATCCCTACCGCGTTACGATAGGCAAAAAGGAGTTATCGGATCTTCCGCCCAGTAATCCCGCCGCGCAACACCCCGAATGGATCTTTAAGCATGGCGATCGGATTTACTTAAATCCTGGAGTTCTAGAAGCGCGGGAACATGTCGTTAAGGGACTTGTTGAAATTGTCAAAAACTATAACGTCGACGGGGTTCATATCGACGATTACTTCTATCCGGAAAGGAATATTGAAGAAGATCTCCAAACCTTTGAAACCTACGGAGAAGGATTCGATAATATTGAAGATTGGCGTCGTAATAACGTCAATCAGTTCATCGCAGACGTAAACCGCGCCGTTCACAAAATCCGACCTAAAGTTGTGTGGAGCGTTAGTCCTGCGGGAATTTGGGCGAATAAGGGAAGCCACCCTCTCGGAAGTGACACAAGAGGAAATCAATGCTATTTCAATCTTTACGCCGACGTGAGAAAATGGATCAAAGAAGAAACGATCGACGCGGTCATTCCTCAGATCTATTGGCACATCGGGTTTGAAGTCGCAGACTTCTCCACCCTCGTCGACTGGTGGTCCGACGTCGTCTCCGACGTCAACGTGAAACTCTATGTCGGAATTGCCGCCTATCGAATGGATCCCAACTCCAAGACGGAAGCATGGCGCGACGGCCTGGAACTTGAGAGACAACTCGACTACATGGCTACGTCGTCAAATGTCGACGGACAGGTCTTCTTTACCGCCAATAGCTTTAAAGAAGACAAACCGGCTCGTAACGCTATCCTCAGCTACGGCGACAAGCATAAGTGGACGGCCCCTAAGCCGAGGAATAAATAACCCTTAAAGACGCGGACTTTCCCTTCAATAGAAAGTTCGCGTCTTTTTTATGCGCGTCGTTCTTCAAATTCGACGAACGACGACTGACTGAGAACCTTGTTCGAGAAAACGCGACTCAACCAACCCTTTATCGTATCCTATCAACCCGTGATTCTTGTAGGGATCGTTGAAGAAATAGCGCGTCGAATCATAGCCTACCAGCACAAGGCAATGTTCGTTTCCATTCCAGGTAAAAAAATCCCCTATGCGCAAATGAGAACTCTCGTCAACGTAGTCGATAATCCATGACGTTCCTAAACGCGAGGGCGCCATATCCATCGTCGCCCAAAGAATGACGGGCTCTCCTTTATCGATGTAATTCGCCGTGAGATCGACAAGTTTGAGGCCGCTCGTCACTACAGCCTTCAACCCATTCTGACTTATAATCTTATTCATCGACTTCGCCAAACAAGGAGCGTAACATCCATACCCGCAGTTGAGGCCGGAATCTTTGTAAGGGTCACCCGGATATGCCGCCCATGGATCCGGCCCGTAGATAACGCCGTTGTCTATTCTCCATTCGCGCTTAATGAGATAGGAATCGGTAAAATCGCGCCACGAAAGATCGCACCCGTAGAACTGGAGAACCATTGTCGCGCTTACCGCTTCGCATCCGAAAACGACGTCCAATTGATTGATATAGGGAACGTCGATAATCTTTTTCTTAGAATCGTCGCTCAACGCTCGCATCCTTCTCCTCCCTTACTCGTTATGCACCAGCGCGTAAGTCGCCAACGCGCGACGTCCTCAGCGCCTCTCTTTACAATTATAGCTTGAGCCGATCGTTCAGAGTAGAGACCGTCTTTTCCGAAAAACAAAAAGAAAAATAAAATCCTTAAATTACGCTTGACGCGTAAAACTGGAATACCTACAATCCAACCGCTTATGATAACCGTATTTAAATAAAGTTATCTTATACATTAAGCGGTTTAGGAAGGATATATAGACTAATAAAAGGATTATGAGTATGTCGTCGCAGATCAATTCGGTTCCGATGTTGGATCTTAAGCGTCAGTTTAAAGTAATTGGCGAAGAAATGAACGACGCTCTTCGACGCGTCAATGAAACCGGTCAATTCGTACTGGGATCCGAAGTAAAAAAGTTGGAAGAAGGAATTGCGGCATACTCTAAAACCAAACGCGCTGTTGGTTGCGCCTCTGGAAGCGACGCCCTTCTGTTAGCGCTTATGGCCATTAAAACGGGCAAAGGGGACGAAGTCGTCGCTCCCTCTTTTACCTTTTTCGCCACGGCAAGTTGCATTCCGCGCGTAGGCGCCGACGTCGTCTTCGCCGATATTGACCCAGTCACATTTTGCTTGGATCCTGAAGATGTTCGCAAGAAGATAACGGAAAAAACGAAAGCGATTATCGTCGTCCATCTTTTCGGTCAGGCCGCCGACATGCGCTCTTTCCGTGAAATAGCAGACGACTATCAGAAAAAATACGGTCGCAAACTTTACTTGATCGAAGACTCGGCGCAGGCAATCGGCGCCGAACTCGAAGGAATTCAAGTCGGAAACTGGGGCGACGCCTCATGCGTCAGTTTCTATCCGACCAAAAATTTGGGCGGCGCCGGGGACGGCGGAATGGTTCTTTCCAACGACGACGAAATCGCCGATCGCGTTCAGTTATTGCGCGGTCATGGCATGTCGCCGCGATATTACCACAAAGAGATTGGTATCAATAGTCGACTGGACTCCTATCAGGCTGCGATCTTGAACGTCAAGTTGCCGTATTTGGACGGCTGGGCGGACGCGCGAAACGCCAACGCCGCTCGTTACGAAAAACTCTTTGCTGAAGCTGGGTTGCAAAACAAGATCATAACGCCTGCCAAAGTCGGCAATCGTCGCCACGTCTGGAATCAATATACGATTCGCGTTTTAGGCGGTCGGCGAGACGCGCTCCGCGCTTTCTTGCAGGAAAAAAAGGTCGGAGTCGACATTTACTACCCCCTCGGCCTGCATCAGCAAGAATGCTTCGCTTACCTTGGATACAAGCCCGAAGACCTTCCCGAAACCCTGAAAGCGGCAAGCGAAGTACTTGCGCTCCCCATCTTTCCCGAACTTCTTCCTGAAGAGCAACAATATCTCGTAGACTGCGTGAGCGAATTATTTAAATAAAACGCGATAAGCCGACTGGTTGGGCCAGTCGGCTTTTTCCCTTTTATCGACGTCTTCCCGATTATTCCTAAAAATACGTGTTATCTAATTTTACGTTCTTTTCGTTAAAAAGCTCAAGTTTTCTCACATGACGTCGAATTAAAGGATAGGGA
>CAVGEG010000084.1:0-10001 GCA_963628165.1 Paratractidigestivibacter sp.
CGCCGGGATCGCCCGCGCCTCTAGGTCCGCCAACTCCACGCGAACCGCCGCCCTGATTTCCCATTCCGGGCATTCCGCCGGGCATTTCCTCGGCGTCGGCGCCTCTCATACCTCCTCCAGGCATACCGCCTCCGGAACCGCCCGCCATCGTCGATTCGCCCACGCCTGCCTCTATGCTAGCGTTCTTTTCTCTCTCGGCCTCTTTCTCAGCGACCTTTTGTTGATAAATCTCGTTATCCTCAAAGTCAGAGGGAGCGCTCGGATCAGGGAAGGTCACGTTGTCGCGGTAAATTCGGGCGCCGCTCACGACTTGATCGCCTTCGTTTAGCCCCGCTAAAATGACGACCTGTTTCTCATTAGACGCTCCTAGGAGAACTTCTTTATATCCCCAGAGGCCGTCTTTGTACGTTACGCAATAAGTCTTGTTCCCATATTCCGTCACGCAATGAACAGGAACCATCAAAACGTCTTTCTGTTCATCCGCGATAATACGTACCTGCGCGGTTAAACCAGAGCGCAACTCTTCAATGTTTTCATTGATTTTAACAAGCGTTACATAATCTTTAGCCGAAGACATCCACACGATCTCAGGATAAAGATTAACTTTCACGACTTCGCCCTCGATTACCCTACCGGGAATTGAATCAAACGTGATTTTAGCGGGCATTCCAACCTTCACTGAAGAAATGTTCGACTCGTTAATCATCGTCTTGACTTGCATCTGCGTCTTATCGGGCAAACGGACAAGAACCTGTCGTTGACGAACGGTCGATCCCTCTTTAATCATGTCGGATTCGGACATACGTCGCGAATCTTGATTCGCATAAACCACCTGACCGTCTTGGGGCGCCTTGATTTTGCAATTTGCAGAAATCTCGCGATAGCGATTTTCACGATTTAAATTGATGTTATACGAGTTCTTGTCCGAATCAACTTTCGCCTTAGCGGTTTCAATATCCGACATGAGAGAAGTGATTTGCTTCTCGCTTGTATACTTGAGAAGGGTCATCTTTTTAAGGTTAGCGACCTCAAGAGAGTTCTTAGCCTTTTCCTCGGCGACCTTATCAATTTCGTACTGCAATTCCGTCGAATAGTTCAGATTCAGCAAGCGTTCGGTAAATCGCGCGCTGTCGGCGTTTTGTTTACGAGTTTGTTCCGCTTCAAAGATGGTGTTTTCATACTCCATCCAGTTCTGCTCAAACGTTCCCTCGACATATTCTTCAAGAGAAATTTCCGCGGAACGCAACGTCGCGCGCGAACTGTTAAGCGTCGCGCGACTTGAGTTCGTCGTTACGACTTGCGAGTCGAGTTTCTCGTCAACGTCGGAAGAGTCGAGCTCGACAAGGAGATCGCCCTTCTTTACATCGGTGCCTTCAGGGATCAAATAGATGACTGTCGCCTGCCCTTCAACTTGAGAAGCAACGTCGACATTTTTCGCGCTCTCCGCGCTTCCCTTACCATTTACTTCATGGACAAAGACGCCGCGCTCTGCTGTCGCATATATCAAATTAACTTTCTTGGAAGACGATCCCGATTTCACTCGCCATCCCCAAATACCTGCGCCTATACCGATAACAAGCAGTAAAATAACGACAACCTTCAACACGCCGCCGTCTCTTGGAGGTATTGGGTGGCATATGCGGCTCCCATTCATCTTATTTACTTCTTTCAACATCAGTTTCCCTTACGGCTTAATTTTCTAAAAAGACTATACACACTACCCTTTGCAACGCCTTTACATCAAGAAAAAGCAGACATGAAGAGCGTCGTCAGGCGTTGTCTTTCAGCGATGTTACCAATTCTCACCATTAGCGTAAAATGCCTATCAAAACAAGTCAAGTTTTTTTGACGGACGTTTTGCTTAATTTTTATATTTTCTCCATTATAACTGTTCTTTCTATCAACAAACTGAGATGTAGATTTTTGAGTGCATTCGCAAAAATTATGCCAAACAAAAAAACTCATAAACCAGTCTTTATCCGTACAGACGCTTCGTTTTAAAAGACCGTTTTAAACAAAACTTCTTTCGAAATATTACATCCTGTTCTCCAGGATGACGATACAGTTAAGGAGAAACTTGTCGGTACGTTCATTTCCTATACTTAAACCCGGTCTACTGGCGATAGTTCCGAAAAAATTGTAGCATTCTTTATTTCGTTGAATTCGCCTTGGATCGTTTTAAAGCGGATCCTCCCGTCATTTCCCCGTCGTTCGAAAAGACTGTTTACTCTGAGCCTCGCTCTTAAAGCCCCGCTCTTGGTCTGAATATTGGCGAAAGCCATTGGAGTCGCTCCTGAATGTCAAATAATAGATCAACTCTGCACAATAGCCTACTCGGAGTCGTTTGTGCCGTTTGTCTCGTTCCGTTCTTTCCTTCTATAGCGAAAGCTCAAACGGCGCCGAATTTACTCCATTGCGTGTCAACATACAAAGAGTTTGAAACAGTCCGTCGAGATTTCTCAAACAACAAAGTTAATCTCAAACCCGTCGTCGCGACGGTCGCGTTATCTCAAGACGGTTCCACGCTGTTTGTTGGCGGCGACGATCACCGGATTTACGCCGGATCCACGTCGCAGACCGACACGTTAGTCTTCAAACCGATTTTAAACGAACTTGAAGATTGGGTGCGCGCCGTCGACGTCAGCCCCGTGGAAGGTTCCAACGAGATCTTCACGTTGTCTCAAAACGGTCAGTTGGCGGTGTGGAATTACGTCACGCAACAAAAGTTGAGAGAAGCTTCTTTTAAAACCGAAGGCACCCACTCTTTAGCCGTTTCACCCAACGGAAAAATCATCGCCGTGTGCGGCTATAAGCCCCAAGTGCACTTCTTCAACGCGAAAACCTTACAGAAAGAACAGCCCGTATGGGATGCTCCTGGCGAAAGTTCCACTTCCCTTGTCTTTTCTCATGACGGACGTCTTCTCGCGCTCGGCGGGCGCAACGGCGTCGTCCGCGTCTGGAACACCATCGACGGCGCAATCTTCAAAGAGTTCACGCTAACGAACACAGGCGACTCCGTTAAGAGGGGAGAAAATATTCCGCGAAGAATTCGCGCTGTTTGCTTTGATCCCACGGGCAAGTTCATAGCGGCGGCGGGCGACTCAAATCAGACGATTGTATGGGATCTTGCCAGCGGACAAACCGTCGCTTCATTATGCCATGGGAACAGCAAGGTCTTCTCCATAACGTTTTGCGATTCAGATACGCTCGTTACAGGCGACAGCGTGAATCACGTCAACGTGTGGAAAATCAACGAGCAAAAATTAGTGGCCCAGGGAGTCGAGCACACGGGCACGGTAACCGACGTTCTTTACGATCCGCAAACGCACACCGTCTTGTCGGCAAGTTACGACGCGACCGTTCGTCGATGGTCGTTACCCTAAAAAGATGGTTTGTGTCAAAAAAAACCGTCTAATGAAACGAGGAAATTTTGACGATACCGATAAGTAGCTGCTCTTATTCTGTATGGTCAAGGTTTGCTTTCAGCAAATACGGAGTGGGGCCGCCGTATTAATCGAGGGAATGGTGGGCTTCTCGACGTATTGGTTTGTTTTCCAATAACAAAGAGAAAATGAAGAAGTTTTAACGCGCGAAAGGCTGAAAAAATGTCTCTCTTCATGCAAAAACAAGCGGTAGAAAAGGTATCGTCTGTTAAGAAGAACCGAAAATCCCGCAAACGTGACCGAAAAGCTTCCGGCAATCCGTTGCAGCACGTTTGCCGTATTGAACCGCTTGAAAAACGAGAGTATCTAGCAGCTGATCCCATCTCTGTTGGCGTCGTCTACACGGAACAGTATCAGGAAGATCTAGGAGACCGCTTCTATGTGGCTTGGGTCGGCGGAGAAGAAGGGACGACGCTCGACTCTATCATCATCAATCTCGACAAAAATGGCAATGGACAGCTCGACGAGGGAGAGGCGTTCTTCGACGTTTCCCCAGGCGGTTTGGGCTCATATGCGTCCGTTCCCTTCACCTTGGTGGATAAAACCTCGGATATTGGCTATTCTTATGAAGTCGAAGACGGCGGCATGGTTTTGAAGATCTCCTTCACGAATTTCCATGCCGGAGACCACTTCGTCTTCCAAATAGACCTCGACGAATTTCAAGGCAATTCTTCGTCCGGCGTCGATAATTCCCAAGTCGAAGGTGGTGAAATGGGCGGTTCGATCGTCAATGAGATTGGCGGGTCGACCGTATCTACTTCCTTCTCCTCGGAACACTATAACGTCGAAGATTGGACTGGACTTTTTGTCGATCGGTACGACGAGGAATATTCCCGTCCTAGAAAGCTTGCGGACGCTTACGATTCCGCGCTTTTGCCTTATGATCTAGACGACGGAAACGACGGCGTCGACCAGGCCGGCGTCTATGGCGACGTTCTCTTATCTCCGAAACCGATTATTATCTCCGGATACGTATACGGCGATCGCAATGTCGACTGTAATTACGATCTTGATTCGGACGATCCTCTCTCAAATGTCGAAGTAACGCTCGTCGGAGAAGACGGAAGACAGTGGACGACAACCACCGACGTAAACGGTTACTATGAATTCGCGGGGGACGATCTTCTTCCAGGTTCCTACAAAATATACTCAGAGTCTAATATCACCTCCCCAGAAGGATGGACTTATTTCGATTTCTGCGCCAAGGGCGGCGAGTTTGGCGAAAAAATTTCTCCCCTCGAAATCGACGTTTCAGGAATGCAGGGCGGCGACACGGCTCCTAACAACAACTTCGCAAAAGCTCTCGTCAGCGTCATCAGCGGAAGCGTTTTTGAAGACTTTAACAACGCCAATGGCAAGGAACAGGGCGAAAGCTGGGATGGCGCCTCTTATCCGGCGAAAATTGAACTCTGGAGAATAGACGCCAACGCGGACGGCTCCAAGACCTACACGCTGATGGAGACCCAAACGGTTGATGCGGAAGGCAACTACAAGTTCCTCCTTGACGGTTCTTGGAACGAAGACGGCACGCTCAGAAAACTTCCAGAAAAGACCTACGAAGTGCGCGAGATCTTCTCTTCGGAAGATTACGTGGACGGCAACGACTATATCGGTTCTCTTGGCGGGAAGGTGGCGAACGACGTCTTCACAGACGTCTTCGTCGGCTACGGCGAAAACGGTTTCAACTACGATTTTGGAGAACTTAAACTCGGTTCGATTGAAGGAAACGTTTGGGAAGACCGAAACGACAACGGCGTGATCGACGCCGGTGAAAAAGGAATTGCCGACGTCGTTATCGAGCTCTATCAGTGGGATGGCTCCAAGTACGTTAAAATCGCCGAAACGTCGACGGACGAAGACGGTTCTTACATTTTCGACAATTTAGACATTAACAACATTTATGCGGTTAAAGAGCTTCAACCTTCCGCATATGACGACGGTAAGGACGCGGTCGGTTCCCTTGGCGGCGATCTCTCCGACGATTACATTTCGAATGTTTCGATCGGTTGGGACGATCATGGTGTGGACTACAACTTTGGCGAACTCAAATTAGGCTCTATCGCGGGCAATGTTTACGAAGATCGTAACAACGACGGCGTCTTTGATCCGTCGGAAAAAGGTATTGCCAACGTTCCGATCGAACTGTACGAATGGAACGGTTCCGAGTACGTCAAGATCGCTGAAACACTGACGGCTGAGGACGGTTCGTATCTCTTTGACAAGCTCGACGTCAACAAAGAGTACGCCGTTCGTGAAAAGCAACCCGACGGTTATAGCGACGGAAAAGACGCGGTCGGTTCCTTGGGCGGAACGATTGTGAATAACGACGAGATTCGTTCTATTCCCATCGTCTGGGACGATCACGGAACAAACTACGACTTCGGCGAAATAAAGCCTGGCTCTATTTCGGGCAATGTTTACGAAGATCGTAACAACGACGGTCAATTTGGCGAAGGCGAAGCGGGAATCGGCGGCGTCACCGTCGAACTGTATCAGTTGATTAATGGAAGTTACGTCAAGATTGCGGAACAAAAGACCAACGCCGACGGTTCTTACTCTTTCGACAACTTGGATATCAACCAGAAGTACGGCGTCAAGGAGATTCAGCCTACCGCCTATGACGACGGTAAAGACTCCGTCGGTTCTCTCGGCGGATCTTCCTCGCAAAACGATTATATCTCGGACGTTGACGTTCAATGGGACGATCACGGCGTTAATTATAACTTTGGCGAGCTTAAACTTGGCTCTGTCTCCGGTTATGTCTATCACGACGAGAATGACAACGGTTTGAGGGACGCCGGAGAGCAAGGGATTGGTCGCGTTACCGTCGAGCTCTATCGTCTGGATCACGGCGAATATGTAAAAATCGCGGAAACTCAAACGGATGAAAACGGATTTTACAAGTTCGACTCCCTCGACATTGAGCAAACGTACGCCGTTCGTGAAATTCAGCCGTCAGGCTGGGACGATGGTAAAGAATCCGTCGGTACGCTGGGCGGAAATCTCGGAGACAACGACGAGATCAACAATATCAACGTCTTCTGGGACAACCACGGCGAAGAATACAATTTTGGCGAACTTCTTCCTCCTAGCTCCTTGAGCGGTTACGTCTACGAAGACAACAATAACAACGGTGTTAAAGACGACGGCGAAAAGGGAATCAAGAACGTAACGATTGATTTATACGTCGTTGGCGAAGACGGCAAGGCGACGCTCGTCGCTACTCAAACAACCGACGAGAACGGTTACTACAAATTCGATCTTCTCGAACCCGGAAAAACGTACCTTATTCGTGAGACGCAGCCTTCCGACTATTACGACGGTAAAGACGCCGTTGGAACCATCCAAGGCGAAACCATCGGAGCGCTTGGCGAAAACGACGAGATTAAGGAGATCACGCTCGGCAGAGGAGAAGAAGGGATCCATTATGACTTTGGCGAACTAACTCCCGCGTCCATCTCCGGGTACGTGTACGAGGATATCAATAACAACGGCGTTAAAGAATCCGGAGAATCGGGTATCCCCGGAACGACCCTGACGCTCGAAATTTTGAACGAAGAAACCGGAAAATACGAGGCGACTGGTCTTACAGCCCAAACCAACTCCGATGGTTATTACATCTTCAAGGGACTGGAACCCTGCCGCATCTACCGGATCGTTGAATCTCAGCCTGCGAATTATCGCGACGGCAAGGATTCTATCGGATCGCTGGGCGGCCTCGTTTCCAACGACGTCTTGTATTCCATTTCGGTTCTTCCTGGCGACGCCGGAATCGATTACAACTTTGGCGAGTTGCCTAGAGTCGAAATTCCAGACGTCAATCCCCCGACGCCTAACATTACCTACCAGAACAACATCTGGAGTCCGTCTCCGACGTCGTTCCCGTACATTTGGTATCAGCCGACTATTCCCGGAAGCATGACCACACTCTACGGCGGCGGTGGATTCATTGACAATTATTCATGGAAGTTAAGCGTTCTCAACGGGACTCTCCCGCGCGCGGACGAAGAACTCCTTGAGTACGCTTACGGCGGATACTATCGAGGAAATCTCGACAGCGATCCCCGAATGATGAACGTCTCCGCCTCGAGGAGCGAGGTTTACGATTTCTCGGATGGAGAATGGGAATTGCTTCTCGGCGATGGGAAAGTCTACAAATACAAGATGGGCGGACGGAAAGCGCAACCCGTTACGGGCGACTGGCTTGGTGAAGGCGTCGATAGGATCGGGTTGTTTATCGACGGTCGCTGGTATCTCGACACGGACGGCGACGGAAAATACGACATGTACGTTGAACTCGGCGCTTCCGGCGACCAGGCCGTTACGGGCGACTGGGACGGCGACGGTAAGAGCGACGTGGCGGTCTTCGGCATTCAGAAGGAATCGGACGAGCGCGTTATTACGACGGATCCGGGTCTCGCAAGCGACTTGAATCAACTCGTTAGCGTCTCGGTCTCGCGTCCCAAGAACTTGCCTCCCACCGCGGATACTTTTGCCAATCCGGATAATTATGTCAGAGAGGCAAAAGTCGAACGCGATACGACTGGCAAGATTCGTCAAGATCTTATCGATCATATCTTCCAATACGGAGCCAAGGACGACGTGGCTGTTTCGGGCGACTGGAACGGCGACGGTATCACGGAAATCGGCGTCTACCGCAACGGTTCGTGGTACCTTGATATGGACGGCGACGGTCGTTGGGATGAAACGAAAGACAAGTTGGTTCAAGGACGCGCCGGTGGATATACCCCCGTCGTGGGCGACTGGAACGGCGATGGTATCGACAAAATTGGCGTTTTTGCCGACGGAACCTGGTATCTTGACACCGACGGCGACTACCGATACGATAAAATCGTTCATCACGGACAAAAGGGCGATAAGCCGGTTACAGGCGACTGGGATGGCGACGGCGTCGACGACATTGGCGTTTATCGTGACACGACAACGGGTGACGCCTCGGATTCCGACAGCTCTATCCATGCGCAAACAGAGGGAGATTCGTCCAATAGTTACGCTATGAACGACTAGTCTCGTTCACCTATACAGTACACGAGCCCGCGCGATTTTTCGCGCGGGCTCGTGTAATAAATACGTTTCCTCGCAAAGCCAAAGAAGAACTAAAATGATCCGTTTTGCCGCAATAAGCGATATTCAATACGCCGACATGGATTCCACGGACGGACGCGATTACCGCGCGTCATATTATAAATTTCTAGAGGCTGCCGGCGAAATCGCAACTGCGAGCGTTGACTTTGCTATCAATTTAGGAGACTCCTTTCAAGAGAAGTGGGAAAACGCGCTGAGTGTTAGACAGCTCTTTGAAATATCTCAAGACAAAGGGAAAATCCATTGGCTACATGTTCTAGGCAATCATGATTTTCTTATTCCCAATGAGAACAAGAAGGAGATCTATAGTCTTTTCAATCTTTCCAAACCCGGATACTACGAGTTTGCCCCCCGAGATTCGGAGGACTCGAATGATAAGTGGCGCATACTGGTTCTGAATGGAAATGAAATCAGTTCTTACGCAGCCGAAAACGCGGACGAGAGAAACTTTGCCCAAAGCGAACGCGAAAAACATCGTCTCGCGGACGGTTCTCTCCCTAAGGATTTTAACGGCGCAATTTCAACCCAACAGTTAAATTGGTTGGACGATCGCCTTCAATATGCGACGTCGCAAGGAGAAAACGTACTTCTCGCGTCGCATTTTCCACTATACGCCAGTTCAAAATCTCTTACGGGCAATCGCGGTCGACTTGCGTCGTTGCTTAATATGGGGATTTATTACTCTGATTTGGGCGTTTCTACGTGGAACGGACAGGAAATTTTATCACTTCTTGATCGATATAAATGCGTTCGTTGTTTCATCGCCGGGCACCTTCATACTGGGTCTTACGGAGTGAGAAATAACGTAGCCCACGTCACGTTAAGGGGGGTTATCGAAACTTCGCCCAATGCGTTTTGTTTTATAGAACTCCATCCAGATCAGATTAAGCTAAGCGGGGTCGGCGCCCAACCGTCGTACAAACACGCTTTTGCCCCTGAATCCAAGTAAATGGTATTGCCCGCTTTTCGTTACAGATCCGTAGAAGGGTATTTATGCCTCCACGACGCGCGCTAGTTCCTCGAAAAACGATTTTAGTCGACTCTCAAAAAAGCTGGCTTGCGAATTTTTTAGAGTACATCGCTCATGAACGCCAGTTGGCGCCAACGACGTGCTTCGCCTATAAAGCGGATCTAATACGTTTTTATAGATGGTTGGGGAGTGGTTCCATATCGGAATTGACCCCTCAAGATCTCTCCGATTTCGCCGCGTACTTGAAAACCGTCGGCTTATCCCCGTCTTCGTTGGCAAGAAATTTGACGTCGTTGAAGGTGTTTTTTCGCTTCCTTCTCGGGGAAGGGAAAATAGATAAAAACGTCGCTGATTTATTGATTTCCCCTAAGCAATGGGATCGTTTGCCATCCGTTCTTACGCCGACGCAGATGGAAAGATTGCTGGTTGAACCGCGCCCTGAAGTAGACGAGTTCTGGATCAGGGATCGCGCAGTTTTAGAA
>CAVGEG010000084.1:10011-13126 GCA_963628165.1 Paratractidigestivibacter sp.
CCGCGGGGTTTCGCGCGTCAGAATTAGTCAATCTGCGACTTGAAGACGTCTATCTTGAGAGAGCCTGCTGTAGACGATTAGGAAAAGGCTCTAAGGAACAAATTCTACTTCTAGGGGAATCCGCCTTAAAAGCCTATAAACTCTGGATTGAAGTAGGGCGTCCCGAAATCCTCTCGAAAATGAGCGAACGTCAACGCCGGCCCAACGCGCCTTCCCTTCAATCCGCGCGCAATTCCACTTCCAGATCGATTCCATATGTTTTTCTAAGCAGAACAGGTAGGAGATTGAGACGCGAAGCGCTATGGGAACTTGTGAAAAAATATGCGCTTAGAATTGGGGCGTCCCAAAACGCCAGTCCTCACACTCTTCGACATAGTTTTGCAACCCACTTGCTTCAAGGGGGCGCGGATCTAAGACAAGTTCAGGCGATGTTGGGGCACGAAAGTATTGCAACCACCCAAATTTACACGCATGTGGATATGACCCGTTTAGGTGAAATCTATAAACGAAACCATCCTCGATCTGGAAGCAACCAATAAAAAAAGGAACGCTACCAACCAGCGTTCCTTTACTCTTATAAGTCCTTCTAACGAAATGTCAAATCACTCTTCGGTCTCTTGGGGCTCCTCAGTTTCAGTGGAGTCCTGCGCGGAATCGGCAGACTCTTCGTCAAGATTGAACTCGTTGTCAACATTGACCGAAGAACCAGCCTCTAGAGACTCGTCACCACTCAAGATAGAAGCAGACTCTTCAGGATCGGGAAGACTGACGAAAGTTTTCGCAGCGTTCTTGTAGTAATCAGTCGTCAAAGGCTTCGACAGGGAGTTGATTCTTTGCGAAGCGAGTTTGACATATGGAGAATTCTCGGAAGCTTCGATCGCCTTTTTGTAATTGGATTCAGCCTCGGCGAGAGCCTGCGCGACAGCGGCGTCGTCGGCGGCGACAGACGCTAAAGCCTCATTCGCAACCCCGATGCCGTAATAAGCGCGAGGGACAATAGACGAATCTTTGCAAGACGTAGCCTTGGAGAATTCCTCGACGGCGGAGTTAAAGCTAACCTTAGGATCCCCTAACGTTTCGCCTTCGGCCAACTTGGCGCCCGCGCTGTAACGTTGCTTACGGGAAATTTCGTTAAAGCCGCAACGCACGAAAGCCTCGCCCGCGTCCGCGTGAAGAATGGCGCCTGTGGAAGTATTGGAATAAGCGGTCGCTACAGTCGCGAACTGATTGGCGTCTGGCATGCCCATTCCGGCAAAAGAGGCTTGGGTCGCGCCGTAGTAAGTTGAATCAAGAAGATCGCCCTTATTCGAACCACGGAAAACCCCTGAACGGAAAAGTAAAACAACAATCACGACACAGAGAAAAACCAGAATAAACTGGTGAGTCTTTGACTTATTGGCTTCGTAGGAACCCTTCCAACGAAGGATAAGTTGTTCAAGACTGTTCTTTTCATCCGCTTTTTTCGCCTTTTTCATTGGTCTATCCTTTAATAGCTCACGCCATAACAAACGGCGCCCTGTTCTCTAACATATTCCACCAATATAAGCGATAAAAGCGGTTTTCGTCAAGGCTATAAGACAGAAAAGCCCTAAAAATGTGCCCAAAACTCGCGTATATCGCTATTCTTCCACTAAGCTTGCGTCTCAACGGTCACAGGGCGTTCATCTGCCGATAACCATGATGACAACGTCGGCGTTTTCATTCTCTCTGGCGCAAACAATCTGACGCGATTCTGAATTGAGAGCCACCTTACGAAATACGCGATACCCCTTCTCTCTACAGAATTCTTCGAAATCTGCGATCGTCAAATAACGAACGTCCTTGGTGTTATACCACTTCTTGCCAGGTTTGGGCTCCGTCTGGGGCGCATAACCTTCATGAAGTTGAGCTCGACATTTCTTGTATCCAAGATTGGGGAAACTTACGATCGCTCGCGTTCCAATCCGCAACATTTCTTCGATGACGATTTCGACGTTGCGAATTCGTTGAAGGGTTTTAGAAAGAACGACAAAATCAAATTGATGATCTGTAAACGACTTGAGTCCCTCGTTAAGGTCGCTCATGACGACGTCCAAACCTTTTTCTACGCAACGAAGAACAAGGTTTTCCTCAAATTCCACCCCCATCACTCGATCGTGACCGCGCTCTTTAAGGCGAAGCAAGAGATCGCCTTTACCGCAACCCAAATCCAAAATTCGGGTTTTCGGAGGAATCAGGGACAAAATACTGTCGTAGTCCACGCGATCTTTAGGGGGCGTCTTCTGTAAAGCGGCGTTTTCCTTAGTTCCTCCCTCTCCTTCTTTATCTCCAGGTTGCAATTCCAGCGAAAGGTTGTGAAGGAAGGAACCGGTTAGACCGCCGTAGACAGGCGATTCATTTTCCAAGAGGAAGGCGTCGTGACCGCAGTCGCTTCGAATTGCGCAGTAGCTTACGCGGCGATCGGAAGCGATCGCGGCGTCGACAAGTTCTCGAGCTTGGAATTCAGGGAAGAGCCAATCGGAGCTAAAACTGACAAAGAGCCACCGACACATCGAACGATGCATCGCAGAGATCAAGTTCTCTCGATTTGATCCCAGGTCAAAGGCGTCCAATGCGAGAGTTAGCGCCAAATAGCTGTTGGCGTCAAAGCGCTCGACAAACTTATTACCCTGATAGGCTAGGTACGAACCAACGGAAAACTTCGTTTCAAAGGAAGTGTCTATCTTCCTCCCGACGTTACGATCGGCGTTGAACTTTTTATTCATCGATTCCAACGACAGGTAGGTTATATGCCCTAACATTCGCGCGATCGCAAGCCCTGTCACCGGCCCTTCGTCCTGATCGTAATATTCTCCGCTTTTGAAGTTCGGATCGCTCATGATCGCGTTACGCGCGACGACGTCAAAAGCAAGAGCCTGAGTCGTCATACGCGCTCCTGTTGCGATAGCCGCGATTCCAGCGACGCTGTCGGGGTATCTGACGCCCCAATCCAACGCCATGAGTCCGCCCAGAGATCCGCCGATAATGGCAAGAAGACGATCGATTCCTAAAGTCTCCACAAGCATACGTTGGACGTCGACAATATCGGCGACGTTGATCGGCGGAAAACTCATACCATAGCGTTTTCCAGTCTCGG
>CAVGEG010000085.1:0-13013 GCA_963628165.1 Paratractidigestivibacter sp.
TCTTCGTGCGTCGGCTATTTGCCTGAAAAGATCGTCGAAAACGTCGAAGCGGGCCTCGCCCTCGCGCAAAAAAGCGCGAACCCGACCGTCGAAGCCGCTCCCGCGATCGACGAACCCGCGCCGGAAACCGAAGCGACTCCTGACGCCTTTGCGGCCCCGGAACCCGCCGCGACGTCCGAACCCGCTCTTGACGCCTCCGCCGCGGAGACGTCTCTCTCCGAAGAAAACGAATGATCTTATGTCCGAACCGGAAAAACGCTCCTATCGATTCGACCGCGCACGACGGATCAAATTGCAAAAAGATTTCCGTCGCGTCTATCAATTCCGCGCGCGAGTCTACGATACGCGCGTCGCGATCTGTTGCCATCCGACCGGCGCGGATAATCCCGCGAGGCTCGGACTCTCCGTCGCCAAAAAGGCGGTTCCGAAGGCGCACAATCGGAATCGATGGAAGAGGTTGATTCGCGAAGCGTTCCGGCTCAACTTTTACGAAATACCGCAGGGATTCGACTATATCGTGATCCCTCAGAAGCTCGATCGCGTTCCGACGTACGCGGAGATCGTCGAATCGCTCCTGACGCAGACGGCGCGCGCGAGTCGTAAAGCGACGCGCTTAGAAGAGCAGCGCCGCGTCGCGGCGGCGAACCGCGAAGCGCAAAACGCCCCAGCCGCGACCCCGACGCAAGACGCTCCGACGTCCCCCGAGGACGCCTCCGACGCGACGGAGAGTCCCGCGCAAGAATGACGCGACTACTCGATCTCGCGACACGTCTTCTTGACGCCCTCCGTCGACTCCTCGTCCGCGCCATACTCTTCCTCATCCGCTTTTACCAATGCGCGATCAGTCCTCTGCACGGCCCGTGCTGTCGCTTTACTCCGACGTGTAGCGAGTATTGCGTCCAAGCGATTCAAAAATACGGAATCGTTAAAGGACTCCTCAAAACGGCGTGGCGCGTCCTGCGTTGCGCCCCTTGGTCAAAGGGCGGGTATGATCCGCCTTAATCCTTGATTTCGGAACCAGCGGCCCTTTATCGTCATGAAAATCAACTTCCAGTGCCCTAGTTGCGGAGTAAAACTTCGCGTCGACGAGGAATTCTCGGGACGCAACGTGCCGTGTCCGCGTTGCGCGAAGGAGCTTCTTATTCCCGCGCTTGAGGGTAACGCTCCCTCGCCGGAACTCCTTGCGTCCGGCGACGATTCCAACGCCGCGCGGCGCGAGTACGATCCTCTCAAGGCAACGCGCACACAGTCCGTTGCCGCGGCGTTCGACGCCGAACTTTTAACGAACGAAGGCGCCGAATCTGATTTCGATATCTCCTCGTCCCTTGTCGCGTCGGAAGAAGACGGCGACGAAAACGAAGAAAACGCGTTTCAGGGGTATCGCGACGAAGAGCTCGCCGCGCTCTTCCCCTTCTACGAGCCGACTCCTATCGCGACGGGCAACGTTTACTTTAGCGAACGCGCTCCCGACGCGGCGGAGGAGGACGACGAAGACGCGCAATTCCGCTCGACGCGTTCGAAGATGCCGAGCGTCGACGAACTCATCAATTAACGCGAGGCGTAGAAAGGAGCCTTGAATGGCGTCGTCCACAAAAGCGGTCGTCTTACTTTCCGGCGGTCTTGATTCTTCGACGGTGTGCGCCGTCGCAACGTCCAAAGGGCGCGAAGTTCACGCCCTCACCATCGACTACAACCAGCGCAACGTCTGGGAGATCAACGCGGCGAGGGAAGTCGCGCGCGTCAACCGCGTCGCCGAACATCTCATTTTTCCGATCGATCTGCGTCTCTTCGGCGGTAGCGCGCTCACAGACTCCAATATCGACCTCGCGCGCGACGTACCCCTCGACGAAATCGGCAAGACGATCCCCGCGTCGTACGTCCCCGCGCGCAACACGATCTTCCTCTCCCTCGCGCTAGGCTTCGCCGAAACGCGCGGCGCCTCCGAAATCTGGATCGGCGTCAACCAGCTCGATTACAGCGGCTACCCCGATTGTCGCCCCGAATATATCGACGCGTATGTCAAAATGGCGCGTCTCGCGACGAAAATGGGCGTCGAAGGCGCCGATATCACGATCGAAACGCCCCTCCTCTATCTCTCTAAAGCGGAAATTGTCAAACTCGGGTCGTCCCTCGGCGTCGATTATTCGTTGACGCGCACATGCTACGACCTCGACAATCAGGGTCGCGCGTGCGGTCGATGCGAATCGTGTCTCCTGCGAAAGCGCGGCTTTGAAGAGGCGGGCGTTCCTGACCCGACCCCCTATCGTTGATCTTAGAAAAATCCCATCCCCACGAAGGAGAAAGTTATGAACGAAATACTCAAAGCAATGAAAGAACGTCGTAGCGTTCGCGCGTTCAAAAGCGAACTGCCCCCGCGCGAACTCCTCGACGCGGTCGTTGAAGCGGGCGTTTACGCCGCGAGCGGACACGGCGGACAGAGCCCGATCATCCTCGAGGTCACGAATCCTGAACTGATGGCGCAACTTCGCAAAGACAATTGCAAAATCGGCGGTTGGGCTCCCGACTTCGACCCCTTCTACGGCGCCCCCGCCGCGCTGATCGTCCTCGCCGACAAATCCGTCCCGACCCACGTCTACGACGGCGCTCTCGTCATGGGTAATATGTTGGTCGCCGCACATTCTCTCGGACTCGCGACATGCTGGATCCACCGCGCGAAGGAAGAATTCGAAACTCCCCAATATAAGGCGATCCTCAAATCCCTCGGCGTCGAAGGGGATTACGAAGGAATCGGTCACTGCGCGATCGGCTACGCCGCGAAGGCGCCCGGAGCCCCCGCGCCGCGGAAAGCGAACCGCGTCTACAAGCTCGATTGATTCGCCTCGCCGCGCCTTAGAAGAGCGAAGAAAGGAAAAAACGGCCTAGTTTTCGGACTAGGGCGTTTTTTATTTTCGGGGCGCGAAAACGAATCGCGTTCACGACGGACGCTTGTCTTTTTTCTCGATTCGTGATAGGATATAGAAAGATAGAATAGTCTAATATCGCAAGGATTCGTCGTATTTACGCCGTGCCACGACGTCGAACTTCGAACGTCGACCCTACCATCCTGCGCGCGAGTCGGACGGCATTGAAAAAAGACTGGACGAGGGAACACCTTGAACAATCCCCTGGATATCGACGGCTTTTCTCAATCGACGCGAAGAAACTGGAAGAAAGTGCAGACCAGGTCGTCGGAAAGAGTAACGGCTCGCGCGAACAAACGGCGCTCTCAGAAGCGGATCGTTTCCTACGAATGTTTCCGCGATAAGAAGAACGCCGCGATCGTTCGCCGATTCCTCGATTTCGTCGTCGGCGACGATTGGCCGATCGACGCCGCGCTCCTCTCCCTCGACGTCAACCTTCTCCAAACGGCGCGAATTGACGAAAAAGCGCACGTCGCGAACGCCTTGCGCGGCTATCGCGCATTCCCCTCGTTCCCCCTCTCTTGACCGCGAAGATCCCACTCGGCGAGTCCGATTTTCTCGGGTTCTCTATCAGGCTCATATGCGCGAAGGCGCGAAGAACAGCGCGGGCTCCTACTACACGCCGAAAAAGATCGCCAAGAAGATAACGTCGGGCTTCGAACTGAGAACAGGGAAGTCTTTTTTCGACCCGTGTTGCGGAAGCGGCGCGTTCCTCCTCGGAGTCGACGTCGCCGATTCGCGCCAATTCTTCGGAGTCGACGTCGATCCAGTCGCGGTCATGATCGCAAAGATCAATCTGCTCCTGAAATACCCGACAGTCGAATTCGCGCCGCAAATCTTTTACGGCGATTATCTGCGCGACGCCGCGCCGGGAGCGTCCTCTCCGATTTTTCAACAAAAGTTCGACTATATCGCTTCCAATCCCCCTTGAGGCGCGGCGAACGCATCGGCGACGCGGCGCAATAGCGCCCGAGAAGAGACCTTTTCGTCCTTCTTCCCAAAAGCGTTTGAACAGCTCGCCCCGCTCGGGACGATTCGCTTTCTCTTCCCCGAAGCGATACTCAACGTCAAGGCGCATCGAGGGATCCGCCAATTCATCCTCGACGCGACGAAACTGCGGCAGATCACCCCGCACGTCGATCTCGAATGCGACGCGCAGGGGATAACAACGCCTTTCTCGTCGCGAAGGGGGGCGTCGACGCGTTCGTCCCATTCCGGAGCGTCTACGAAACGGAAAACTTAGTCTTCAATTTCCTCTCGAAAGAGGACGCCACGATTATCCGGATCGTCAATGAAGAAGGGAAACACGCACTAAGGGAGAGCGCGTGGGCGCTCGGCGGCGTCACAGGGAACAATAAAATGAAGTTGGAAACCGCGCCCGGCGAAGGGCTGGAAAAGATCTAAACGGGGAGGGAAATCGAGCCGATCTCTTGAAACCCGCGACGAAATATCTTCGCTACGACCGCAACGCGTTGCAACAAGTCGCGCCCGACGCCATATATCGCGCGCCAGAAAAACTCGTCTACAAATTCATCTCCGACAAACTCGTTTTCGCGTACGACGCGAGTGGCAGCCTTTTTCTCAACAGCGCGAATATCCTCGTCCCCGCGATCCCGTCGATGAGCGCGAAAGCGGTTATGGCGTTTCTCAATTCCACGCTGTTTCAGTTTGTCTACGCCAAATTATTCGGCAAAGTGAGGACGCGCAAGGAAAATCTGATCGAGCTTCCTTCCGGAGCTTACGCGCGACGGAAACGCGCGCGCAAATCGACGCGTATATATTTTCCCTGTACGAGTTTTCGAAGGAGCGGATCGCATATATAGAAAAAGAGGCGCAAAGGATCTTTGGCGCGCTCTGAAAAAGGCTACGCGGCGCGATCACGGGGTCAAATCGGCGTCGACGCCCGCGTGAAGGACGGCGCGGGGATTGCCGACACGCCAGGCGAGTTCGCGCATGATCGTTCTTTCGAGCTCTTCGTCGCGTCCCATCGGGATCCATCCGCGCGACTGCGCGTATTCTCCCACGGGTTGCGTCAGCTGAGAGACGTCGTCGTTAAACTGTTGATGATAGCCGATGGTGGATCCGAGGGGGCGGGGAAGGTCTTCGATCTCCTGAAAGACGGAGAGATAGACGAAAAAACCTTCTCCTTCGGGGACGACGCGGACGACGGCGGTAGTGCGCATCGTCTGGAAGGTCGCATCCCATCGCGAGCCACATTCGTGACCGTTTTTGCGCCACGGTTCGAGGACGCCCCCGACGATGGAGGGTTCCGTCTCCAAACGCCCTTCCGTGCGGTATTGGTAGGATCGACCGTCGGAATCTTGGCGTTCGTAGACGCGCACAGGTATTTCCGTTTCAATGACGTAATAGTTGTCGATAACGTCGACGACGGCGTCCCAGAGGGCGTGCGGATCGGACGTTTCGACAAAGAGGGGATTGGGCTGCTCAGGATCGAAGGCGCCGACGCCCTTTGCGGGTGCGTATTGAGCGTTTTCGGGAGTTCGGCACGCGCAGGGAATCGTCATGCACGCGACGGCGAGCGCGGCGATAAACCGCGTCGACTTCGTCGTTCCTCTTTCTTTCCCCTTCGATCCGAACATTGCGCGTCAATCCTTTCGTTAATGAGTCGCGACATTATGAGAAAACGGACGCGGCGACGCAAGGTCGTTTTCTCGCGGCGCGGCGTAAAAACGGAGGGAGTGGGTATAAAAAAGCGCGCCGTTCTCCGCAAACGCGAAAGAACGGCGCACCCCTCAGGATTCCCCCCCAATGATGGGAGTTTGCGGCGCCAGGGGGGGAAGAACGCGCGCCGCGCCTTTGGAGAACCCTTAATCAGTTTAAATTTATTTCAAAACAAGGGGAAGGCGAATCTCTTTGCCGTTGCGCAAGACGTTGAGCGTCAGCGTCTCGCCAGGCTCGTGCTCTTCCACAGCCGTGATGAAGTCCTCGCCCGTCTTCACCGGCTGATCGTTCACGCCCGTGATGAGGTCAAACCCTTCGTCGGGTCGCACCACCTTACGCGTCTGATAGCGCACCCCGTTCTGTTCGCGAATCGTAACGACAAGCTTTCCGCCGCGCAGACCCGCGTTATCGGCGGAGCCCTTGTCGTCGATGAGCGCCGGGATCAGACCGTTCTCTGTCTCCGTGACTTGGACGACCCCCGCGTCGCCGCGCACGACCTGCCCCTTCTCAAGCAAGATCGAGACGATGCGGTGCACCGTGTTCACCGGAACCGCGAAGCCGATACCCGAGTTTTCGCCGACCCGACTCGCGATCGCGGTGTTCATACCGACCATGCGCCCCTTCGAATCGAAGAGCGCGCCCCCCGAGTTGCCGGGGTTAATCGCCGCGTCCGTCTGAATCACGCCCTTGATGCGGCGGAACTGTTGCGGACTGTCGATCGAACGGTTCAGATTCGAAATGATACCCTTCGTCATCGTGCGTTCGAGTCCGAACGGGTTGCCGATCGCGTAAACGATCTGCCCGACAAGGAGGCGGGAAGAATCGCCAAAGACGACGGGAACGAGCTCGTCCTTCGGCGCGTCGACCTTCACGATCGCAATGTCGGTGTTCGGGTCGACCGCGATCGGCTTAGCGGGGTACGTCTCGCCGTTGAAGAGGGTAATTTTGACGGTGGTGGCTTTCTCGACGACGTGGAAATTCGTCAGAATAATCCCTTCCTTATTGAGGACGACGCCGCTTCCGCACCCTTCCGCGACTTGCGTGGAGAAGTAGGAGCTCACCTGTTCGGTCGTGGAGACGTTGACGACGCACTTGTTGCGCTCAAGATACAGCTCGGCGGCGGCGCGCTCTTCGGGGCCCAGCTCGGCGAGACGCGATTCAAGGTCGTCCTGCGCGTTCGCGACAGACTGCGTCAACGAGGAAAGAGATTTGCGCGAAACGTCGAGGGGACGCGTCGCCGAATCGCTCGAAAGGGAGGGAATCTCCATCGGCGTCGCGTCGCGCGACAAGAGGCGTTGCGCGTTGCCGCCGTCCTTCGACGCGAACGGATTCTGCGCAAGACCGGACGTCGCAGCGCCGAAGGTCGCGCCCAAAACGCCGCACGACAAAAGAGCCCAAAATCCATATCTCCGACTATTCTTTTTCATCCTTCGCCACTCCTTTATTTCAGTCCAACAGAGCGATTACGCCGCGCAAACCGCGACTTAGACTCGATTTAAATTCAAATTAGCGCCCGACGCGACAGCCGCGCGTCAAACTACTCTTTTATACGCAATCAACATGCCAAAAAGAAGACATAATCTGTTTTTTTTTTAATTTTTTCTCTCAAACTAGAAGAACGCGACTTCTTACTGCGCGTCCAAAATAACGAAGAATAAAAGTATTGCGCAATGTTTGCAAAATAGTATATTTAGATAAAAAAGTTAAGAAAAAGTCAGTATCCCTCACCTCTCTTTACGAAGGCTTCTTCCATGCACGTCATTCTCTTTGAAGACGACCGCGTCGTTAATCTCTATCCAATCACTATCGGTCGTCCGGCGTTCTATATCAGCGTCGGGTCGATGCGCCTTCTGAACCTTGCGCGACAATTTGGCGATATGGCCGAACTCGTCGCCCGACCGCACCTTCGCGCGGTCTTGCGCGAGGACGCCCCATACGCCTGGAACCCTTCCAAGGGGGAACGCAAGGGTCCCATCCTGTTCATCAACGCGCGAACCGCTCCGCGCGAGAGCCTTTTCAACGCGTGGCGCGCTCTCACCACCGGACAATTCGAACGCGGCGCCGTCCTCCTCTCCGGAACCTCCGTCGCCGCGGCGATCGTCAACGATCCGCGCATCCTGCCCCACCAAGAGATCGGATGCTCCCAGCTTCTCGGACTCATCGAAGACCTCAATCTCCCGGAAGTCGAACTCTTCGAGCCGATCCGTCTCCTTGAACGCCCCTCCGACGCAATCCGTTACCACCTGAGCTTCATCAACGAAAACCTCAACAGCCGCATCGCGCGCGGCGACTACCAAGAAATTCGCGACGGGGTCTTCGTCCCGAAGGACGAGGCGAAGCGTCCGTCGATCGGCGAGTGTTTCGTGACGGACACGAGCGAAGGCCCCATCATCCTGAGCGAAGACGTGAAGATCGGCCCCTTCTGCTTCATCCGCGGTCCGGTCTTCGTCGGCGCGCGCAGTAAGATCATCGAGCATTCCGCGATCAAGGATTACGTCTCAATCAGCACGACGTGCAAGGTCGGCGGCGAAGTGGAAGCGACGACGATCGAACCCTTCTCGAATAAGCAGCACCACGGATTCTTGGGGCACAGCTACGTCGGAAGCTGGGTTAATCTCGGCGCAGGAACGTGCAACAGCGACCTGAAGAACTCCTACAACGAAGTCCAGCAGGAGACCCCCGCGGGGAAATTCCCCTCCCATATGCAGTTCCTCGGGTGCGTCATCGGGGACTATTCGAAGACGGCGATCAACACGAGCATCTTCACGGGAAAGACGCTCGGGGCGTGTTGCATGTGCTACGGATTTGTTACGACGGCGGTTCCGAGCTTCGTGAATTACGCGCGTAGTTTCGGTCAGATCACGGAGCTTCCGGTGGAACTGATGACGCTTTGTCAGGAGCGCATGTTCCTGCGACGCAACGTGCAACAGCGCCCTTGCGACAAGCAGTTGATTCGAGACATGTACGAATTGACGCGCGGGGAGCGTCAGCTTGCGAACGAACCTCTCGCGCTGTAATAAAAAAAGAGGTTGCGTCGAGCGCGTCGAAACGGTACCCTAACGGATGCGCGACGCGCCTTTGCGCCGCATGTTCCTTAGCTAACTCAAAGGGTATTCAAATGAAATTGGACGAATTAGCCGCACAACCAAGCTCCTGGTTACGCGCAGGGGGCGCGTTAACCGACGTCGTCGTTTCCTCCAGCGCGCGTCTTTCGCGTAACGTCGACGGCTACGGTTTCGTGAATCGGGCGGCGAAGTTCGATCTTGAGAAGCTTCTTCGCGAAACGCGCGCCGCGGTCTCCGCCGCTTTGGCGGAATATGACGAGTCCCTCTTCGATTATTCCTCCTGCAGCCCGACGCAAGCGGAGACGAGCTTCGCGCTCGAACGCCGTCTCATCGACGCCGATTTCGCAGGGTCGAACGCGCCGCGCGCGCTCATTGTCGAAGACGGCGAAGCCTTCTCCCTCATGCTCAACGGGCAAGATCATCTGCGCTTTCTCGCCCACGCGCCGGGACTCGCCGTCAACGAACTATGGAAGCGTCTCAACGCCCTCGACGACCTCGTCGAATCGCGACTCCAATACGCCTTCGACGACAATTACGGTTACCTCACGGCGAACCCGTTGAACGCGGGTACCGGACTCAACGTATCCGTGAAACTCCATCTGCCGGGGCTGTTGGAGACGGGGGAGATGACGCGCGCGCTACGTAGCTTCAAGAAAGTCGGGCTTGAATACGATTTGAGCGAGAGCGAAGAGACGCCTTACGTTCTCACGACGGGCTCCCTCGGCACGTCGGAAGAAGAGGTTGTCGCGCTTATGGACGAAGTGATCCAGAGCGTGACGGCGTACGAGCGCAAGGCGCGGCAAGTGATCCTCGACGTGGGGCGGCAGGAGCTCCTCGACCGATGCTATCGCGCGTTGGGGATTCTGCAAACGAGCCGCATCATGTCGCTGAAAGAGGCGCGCGGACTCCTGTCGAGTCTGCGACTCGGCGCGGCGCTCAACCTCCTCAAGGGGCCGTCTCTACTCGATATCGACCAGCTCTTGTTGGAGATCTATCCTGGTCATCTGCGGATGCTTTCGACCGAGGAAAACGCGGCGGCGGAAGAGGCGCCGGAAGACGAGCTTCGCGCGCGACGTCTGCGTTCGCGCCTCGCGTCGATGAGTTGATCGATCGCGGAGTAAGAAACAAAAGCGCCGCGAAGGGTTGCAGGACCCCTTGCGGCGCGTTTTTTGGGGGGCGTCGAAAGGGGCGATTTTGCGCGTGGCTCCGTCGCGGCGCGGCGCGACAAGAAATAGATAATGCTGCGAAGAATCGTTATCCGACTTTTCACAGCGTTAAAACACTATTCTCAGAGCAAGAGGGAATCGACCCGCTCAGGGCGAGACTAGAAGGATGGGAAATCCAAGCGCAGTCCGCTCTTCTTCGCAAGTTGTTCTATACACAATTTAAAATAATAAGGCCTCTTGGACGCGTCTCGTTTCATCGCGTATTTGTACGCGGCGATGAAGATCTTGTAGGGTAATTCCCCCTTCTCGACCTTCTCCACGACGTCGTCCACATATCTGCCCTGCGCTTGAGTCGTCACGCGCAGTTCCGAACGAAGTCTTTCGGCGTCGAGCGCGGACGCGGCCTGAGCCGAACGCGCTGGTTTCGAGTAGACTCCGTAAGCAACCGCCGCGGCGAATGCGAAAGCTTGCGCGCAAAACGCGCGTCTCCCTATTCTTCTCATCTTGGCGTCCTTGCGTCTGTATAAAGCGTTTCCATACCGCCTCGCGAGTCCTCATGACCTCGCGCGGCGCGCCTCAAAAGGTCCTTCTCCCCACGCGCCCCGGACTAATTTTTACAGCCGTTTCGTCCCCAATACCATTTCGGTATCCAAGAACGCGTCGATCAAAGGGCCCTCTTGCGGTCCTTCTTTTTCCGACAAATATCATAAAATATGATACCCGCCTTCAACATTATCGACACGCCGCCCCCGCGACTTCAACTTATATTGAAAAAACGCACCTCTTAAACGTTATCCGTCATTCCTCATACTCCGGATCGCGCCACGTCGGGTCGTAATACTTCCCCTGCCACGAATTCCGACGCTTCAGCTCCGCATCGATCGCGTTGCGCGCGCAATGCTTCACCGCCGTCCATTCCGGCGCGAGAAGAAATTCCTCCGTCGCCTCCCCCGCGAGGCGTTCGACGACCGTCGTCGGCGTAAGGACTTCGAGCATGTCGACCGCGAAGGAGACGTACTCCTCAAGGCTCTGAATCGGAACCTGGCCGTCGCGCCAGAGCGCTTCGAGGGGGGTTCCGCGCACCACGTACAGGTTGTGCAACTTCACGGAATGGAACCCGAGGGAGGCGACGCGACGCGCCGTGAGGAGGTTGTCCTCGCGCGTTTCGCCCGGAAGCCCGAGGATCAGGTGGACGCCGAGTCGCAGACCGCGCGCCTGAGCGCGACGCGTCGCGTCGACGAAACACGCGTAGTCATGACCGCGGTTGATCCACTGCAAAGACGCGTCTTTCGACGACTGCAACCCGAGTTCGAGAACGAGCCACGTCTCTTGCGAGAGGGTCGCGAGGAGATCCAAGACGGAGTCGGGAACCGCGTCGGGACGCGTGCCGATCGCGAGGCCGACGATTTCGGGACGCCGCAACGGAACGCGGTAATATCGTTCGAGGACGTCGAGGGACGCGTGCGTGTTCGTCGACGGCTGGAAGTACGCGATGAATCGAGAGGAATCGAAGCGGCGCGTGATCTTCAGGATCCCGTCGTTGATCTGGGCGTCGAGATCCTGGAGCCCGAAAAATCGGCTCGGACTGAAGCTTCGCGCGTCGCAGTAGACGCACCCGCCGGTTCCGACCGTTCCATCGATATTGGGGCAGGAGAAGTGCGCGTCGACGCTAATTTTGCGCACGACGCCGCCGAATTCGCGCTTGAAATAGGGGCCTTGCGCACAGTAACGCAACCCGAGGTCGCGCCAGAAAGGGAGTTCGCTCATCGTCCTTCGCTTTCTTGGGGGATAGGGGGGCGTGAAGGGTCGCCGGATAGGGAAAAAAGACGAGCCGGGCGCGGACTTCGAAGTCGCGCAAGCTCGTCTAGAGACTACGTCCGCGCCGCGTCACGCGCTCTCGGGCATGAACGAGGGAACGATTACGCCCTGACGCGCGGGGACTTCTCCTAAAGACTGGGCGATATGGGTTTCGATATTCTTGGCGCCAAGGCGATACATCGCTTTGCGCAATTCGACGCATTCGCCGGGGATGAGAACGACGGGTGACCATTCGCCGCGATAGCGGTTGAGTTCGCGGCGGATGAGGGCGTCGGCGACGGCGTCGTTTCGTGCGGCTCCCGGTCCGATCATCTTACTGCCTGGGTCGTTGACGGACGCCATTACGCCGAGGATCGCGCCCGTCGCGTTCTCCTCAAGGACGCTCACGCCCCAAATTCCGTCGGCGTTGTCGACGAAGAAACGGTAGTCTTTCGCGCGGTCGACGCCCAGGAGCTCCATCTCGAGCTCGACGATCTTCGGAACGTCGTTACGCGTCGCGTCGCGGATCGTCGTCCCTTCGGGGAGCGCGATCTCGACGCCTTCCGCGGGGGACGGAAGGAGCATGTCTTGATAGAAGATTCGGGGAACGAATCCGAGTCGATTGTAGAGGGAGAAGGAGTCGAGATTCATCGCGGAGGAGACAAGTCGGAGCGTCTGATTGCGCCGCCGAGCGACGTCGACGATATAGGCGAGAAGCTTCGAGGCGACGCCCTGCCCGAAATAGTCGGGAGAGACGTTCATGATACCGAGAGAGACGTGCGTCGGACGCGGGTGAAAGAAGCAGGAACCGGCGATTCTTCCGGTTTCGAGATCCTCGGCAACGACGCAACAGTTGGGGTCGAGAGCGTCGTAAACGCGCGTAAAGATCGACGAAGCCTCGACGGACGAGACACATTCTTCGACGCCCATATGCTCGCGATACCAGACGTTCAGCGAGTCGCGAATGAGCGCGGCGACGGCGGCGTTGTCCGTCGATTCCTTGAGACGCACGATCGTTTTAACCATGAAAAACTCTCCTCATGCTACGGTGAATGACTGATTGTCGAATGAAAAACGACTACATTTTAATAATATGGAACGCCCAGAGCCCCAGCGCGACGGGAGCCGCAAGGAGGAGGGAGTCGAAAATGTCCAAAAAGCCACCGAAACCAGGAACGTGGAGACCGGAGTCTTTGCGCATCACGTCGCGTTTAATCAGCGACTCTGCAAGATCCCCCAACGCTCCGACAAAACCGACGACGACCCCGTAGATCACGATTCCGATCCACGTCGTCTCCGACGGCCTTCCCGTGACCAGAGGAAAGAGGAACTGCGTCGAAATCCACGCGGCCAACACGGAGAACGCGAGACCGCCGATCCCC
>CAVGEG010000086.1:0-12848 GCA_963628165.1 Paratractidigestivibacter sp.
AAGATAACGCGACCTTCACGCTCGGCGCCGGTTCCGTCGTCACGATTGGAACGAGCGTCGGTTATGTGACCGAAGACGTTGAACTCGTCTACTCCAACGGCGCTTTCCGCACCTCCGAAGCGTGCCAGCTCCAGACCGAAACAACTCTACTCGATTTCTCCCGCGCCGGTCAGAGCGTTTCCTGGACTGCGGAAAACTGGGAAGACGGCAAGGTTGCCCTCGTCGATAACAAAGAACTGGCGGTCAACGATCTCGAGTTCAAACTCGTCGGTTCCGTCACGATCGACGACGAAACGACGATCGTCGAATTGAAGGAAGACGACGTTCTCTCCACCGCCGCGGCGGAAGGCGAAGGTCGCGAAGTTATCGTCAAGAAGGTTGGTCAAGAATACCGTCTCTTCGTCGGCGATGCTCCTTATACCCGTTTGACGGGCCTCTACCTCAACGGCGAACCGATCGCGATCTCGAAGGTTGTCGAACTTGCGCAGACCGAAACGATCAGCAAGGTGATTTTCGACGAGGCTTTGGAAGGTCAGACTCTTGAACTGAACGCGACCGCCGGTTCGATCGTTTTTGCGAACGGCGGCGCCGTCGTAGGTTCCGGTATGGCTGAGCCGATAGCCCTTAGCGGCTCGGATCTCCACTCCTTGATTCGCGTGTCCGGATCCAAGACGACCACGATCGTCGGTCTCAAGCTAACGAACGCGGGCGACTCCGCGATCATCGTCGACGAAGGAGCTACTCTCGAATTGGCGAACTGCCTCCTCGTCGACTCCAGCGTCCAGGATGTTCCCGTCGTAGAAAACAACGGCTCCCTAATCCTTGTCAACGACACGATCGTTAACAACCAGACGAGCGGCGCCCTTATCGGCGGCGAAGGCGGAACGACCTTGAAGAACACGATCGTCGCCCTCAACGACGCAGATATCTCGAACCTGACCTACGATACGACGAGCGTCGTCGGCGCCGCAGATCCTGGATTCGTCGACGCTGAAAACGGCGACTATCGCTTGACGAAGACCTCCGAAGCCCTCGATATCGGTCAAAACTCCGCCGTGAAACTCAGCGGCGGCGTCGTGATCGCCTACGACCTTGCGGGCGAAGAACGTATAGGTTTGGCCGGCACGATCGATGCGGGCGCCTACGAATACACCGTCGCGTTGGAAGATCGCGAGACCCCGTCGACTGTCGTTACGACGTTGGACGATATTGTCGACGCGACCGACGGCGAAATCTCCTTGCGCGAAGCGCTCGCTTACGCGGGCACAACCTACAACGTCGACGTTCAGTTGAAGGAAGGGGACGTCGTCTTCGACGAGGAAGGCGTGAAGTATACCGTCTCCAATGGCAAATTGATCTCCTTCGACGGCGTTTCCGCGATTCAGGAGGGACAATACTACGAGACGCCCGGCGTCTTCATGACCGATGCGAAGGGCAACTCCACGCAGCTTGAAGAAGGCGACGTCGTGACCTTGACGAACGGCTCGAAAGCGACGGTTGTCGGCACGAAGCTTCTCCTTGCGTCCGGTATTCCGGTCGAGATGGGCACAACGATTGTTCTCGAAACAGGCGAAATGGGAACTTACTCTCAAGGCGCTACGACGACCTTCATGACGGAACAGCAGATCTCCGTCAACTTGACCGCCGCGGCTATTAGCTCCACGACTCCCGTCGCGACCTTCGACGAAGGGACCTACGTCCTCACCTACGACGGTAAGAACGCCTTCACTGCGACACTCAACGTGACGACGACCGACGGTAGCGCTGAGACGACGTCGACCTTCGACGCGACCTTCATGCTTGTCGACGGCACGACCTTCAACTTCGTCGACGCCGAAGGCGCTCTGGGCGAAGAAGGCGTTATCGTCTCGACTCGTTCCGTCGAAATCGAAAACGGTAAGTACACCTTGGCGCAAGATATCACCGAGACGGTTGGGAAGGAAACGACCGTTATCTACGCGTCCGGCGCGGTTCTGACCCTTACCGACGGCGTCTTCACCGACGTCGACGGCCTCGAGGTCAAGGTTCCCGTCAACACTAAGATGGTTTCTCCCACAGGCGCGAATATTACCTATCAGCGCTCCACATTCTCTCAGGCGCAGCTTGAAGAAGGCGCGAAACTCACCGATGAAAACGGCGTCGAGCGAGCCTTCAAGTCTGGTTTGACCTTGACCGAAGAAGTGACCCTTGGCACGGCGATCACCTTCGTCAAGGGCTTGGAGTCCGGCACGATCACCCTTGAAAAGGGCGCCCTCTCCATCGAGCGCGCGATCACCCTTGACGCGTCCCTCAACGCCGGTTTGACAATCGACGCGCACGGCGAAAGCCGCGTCTTCACCGTCGACGCGTATCGCGAAACGAATCCGACCGCGTTCGTGACGATTAGCGGCGTCACGCTTCTCAACGGTTCCGCGGACGACGGCGGCGCGATCTACGTCGCTGAAAACACGAATCTCCGCTTGAAGGACTTCACGATTCAGAACGCTCAGTCGACTGGCGACGGCGGCGCAATCTACAACCTCGGTCGCGTTGATCTGGAATCGACGACGAAGGTCTCGACGATCGAACAGACGAGCGGCGTCAGCGGCGGCGCGATCTATAACGAAGGCACGTTGACCGTTACCGGCGTCACGCTTGACGACGTCGAGTCACAGTACGGCGCGATCTACAACGCCGGTTCTGCGACCATCGCCGGTTCGACGATTCAGAATGCGAACGCCGATCGCGGCGGCGCGGTCTACAACGTCGGTACTTTGACGATCTCGAAGTCGTCCGAAATCTCGAACAATACGGCGACCGTCGGCGCTGGTCTCTATAACGAAGGCGTCGCTAACGTCGTCAATTCGAACTTCGTCGGCAACGAGGCGAAGGAAAGCGGCGGCGCAGTCTACAACGTTGAAACGCTTACGATCACGAACGGTAAGTTGCAGTCGAACTCCGCTGAAATCGGCGGCGCGGCGATCTACACTACGGGACAACTCCTCGTCAGTCGCGCGCTCATCGCGGACAACGTCGCTTACAACTCCTCGGCGATCTTCTCGAGAGGCGCTACCTCCGTCGTCAGCTCCTTGATCTTGGCGAACGGCGACGAATCCTCCAAGTCGGGTACTTACGTCGTATACGTTTCGGACGGTACGATGGAGCTCGTCGGAGACACGATCGTCGGCAACTACCAGGGTGGCGTTACTTCCGTCGGCGGCGACGTGAAGGTTTACAACTCCATCATTGGCGACAACGGCGGTTACGACGTCAACTTGAAGGGCGCTTCCTCCGACGTTCAGTACAGTATGGTTAATCGTTCTCTCCAGACGATTTCCGAGACGAACCTCCACTACGCTCCGAACTTCAGCAACTTCGACTCGAGCGCCGATTGGACCGAGTGGAATCTCCGTCTCTCCGGAAGCTCCATCGCTGTTAACGGCGGCGCGGTCGAATACAACTACTACACAAGCTTCACCGGTAAGAAGACGGCGATTACCGTCGATTACGCGGGCAACTCTCGCTTGACCGACGCCGGAGTCGACGTCGGCGCGTACTCCGCCAATTTGGCGGTCGAAGACTTCTCGACTGTCGTCACGACTCTCGAAGATATCGTCGATCCGACGGACGGTCTTGTCTCCCTCCGTGAAGCGATCCGCTACGCGTCTTACGGCAAAACGGTTGAAGAACGCACGGTCACCTTCTCCAACGACCTCTTCGCGCTCTCTGATTCCGCTGTCATTACCCTTGACGCCGATCTGCAGACGCTCGTTGTCGACTGCGCTGTGACGATCACCTCCGCCTACACAAACGACCTGGGTCAGACTCAGTATCGCGATATAACGATCGACGGTTCCGTCTCCAACGCTCCGCTCTTCATCTTCACGAACGGCGCCGACGTCGAGATGTACGGCCTCACCTTCGCGAACGCGCATTCAAGCGCTTCGAACGTCAGCGGCGGCGCCTTCCTCGTTCGCGGCGGAACCGTTTCCGTCGTCGACTCCGTTATTAAGGACAACGTTGCCGAACGCAACGGCGGCGCTATTTATCAAGAGGGCGGCGTCCTGTACGTCATCAACTCCTTGATCACTGGCAACAGCGCTGGAACAACGAAGGGGTACGGCGGCGCGATGTGCATGGTCGGCGGTCAGACGTATATCTACAATACGACGATCACCGCGAATAAGGCGGCTGTCTACGGCGGCGTTTTCGCGATCGACGGTCTCGTCGTTATGGCGAACTCGATCGTCGCGAAGAACGGAGGCGCTCAGAACGTCGACGTCTATGCCACCAACTTCGAAGCGACCTCCAACCTCATCGGCTCGATGGATCCATGGTCCTCTCGAAACGGCGTCAACGGCAATATCGTCGGCGTCGCCGCCAATCCGATCGATCCGCTCTTCACTGACTTTGCCGCGGGCGATTACACCCTCAGTTCTTCGTCGCTCGCGATTAACAGCGGCGTCAACCAGTATGCGTACGGTCCCGACGGCGTCCGCCTCAAGTACGATTTGAACGCGAACGAACGTATCGTCGGTTCCGTCGTCGATATGGGGGCCTTCGAGTCCCAGTACCGCGACGTGCCTTCGACCGTCGTCACGACCCTCGCCGATACGATCGATCAGACGGACGGCTTCATCTCCCTGCGCGAAGCGTTGACGATCGCCGAACAGTTCGGTACGCCTATCACCTTCGATTTAGGCGAAGATTTTGTCGGAAACGCCGAGATCCAGCTCAATTCCCTCTTAGGCGCTATCGACGTCAATTCTAATATCGTCATCGACGCGTCTAACGTGCCCGGCGGTTTGACTCTTGTCGGTTCCGACAATCGCCTCTTCAACGTCACGAGCGGCAAGTTCAAGCTCGTCAACGTCTCGTTGACCGGCGGTTCCGCGACGCGCGGCGGCGCAATCTACCAGACTGGCGGTCAGATCGAGCTCATTAACGTCGTTATTTACGACAACGAAGCGGAAGAAGCGGGCGGCGCGATCTACTCCACCGCGGGCTCCATCACGATGCTCAATACGACGATTGCAATGAACGACGCGCCGAGCGTACCCGGCGTCTACGCCTACGGAACGGTTTCGCTCCAGAACACGATCGTCGCTCAGAACGCCGTCGAAAACGGTTCTGCTTCCGAGAACTACGACGTCTACGTCGCCGGTAAGTTCGGCGCCACGGCCTCTATCGTCGGTATCGCGACCGCGAACGACGCCGAAACCTTAGGCGGCGCTAACGGCAACGTCTTTGGCGTTGAAGACTCCCCCGTCGATCCTGGCTTCAAGTCTGCCGATACTCTCAATTTCGAACTCGATCCGAACTCCATCGCCGTCAATGCCGGTTCGAACCGCCTCATCGGTTATCCTGGATACTACTCCTCGATCCTTCGCGCGGCGGGCAATACTTCCGCTGTGAACGTCGACTACCTCGGCAACGATCGTATTGTCGGCGGCACGGTCGATATCGGCGCCTACGAATATCAGATCGCTACGGAAGCTCCGAGCGTCGTCGTCACGACCCTTGAAGACGTGGTCGATCCCTTCGACGGCGTCATCTCGCTTCGCGAAGCCGTCAAATACGCCGGTTCTTCCTTCTACGTCGACGGAAAGACCACGGTTGTCGACCGCAACATCACTTTCGACCCGAGCCTCGCGGGCGGAACGATCGAACTTCAGAGCTCTCTCGAAATTACGAAGTGCTTGACGATCGACGCGACCTACCTCAGTAGCGCCGTTACTTTGACCGCTGAGTTCGCGGAAGAAGAGTGCCCCGTCCTCATTCTGAGCGGCGTCGCCGACACTGTCGCCGACACGATCACGATCTCCGGTTTGAAGATCACGGGCGGCAACGCTTCTTACGGAGGCGGCGTGTATCACCAGACCGGTAAGGCGACGTTGGTTAGCTGTTCGATCTACGGAAACGAAGCGATGTACGGCGCTGGCGTCGCGTCGAACGCGAACGCGGTTCTCGACGATCCTGACGCGAGCGTCATGACGCTGGTTAACTGCACCGTCGCAAACAACAACGCGACCGGCGCATACGGCGGCGTTTGGAGTCGCGGTAGCGCGATGAACCTCTATAACACGCTCATCGCGAAGAACACTGTCAACGGCGAAGCGGGCCTCGACGTCTCGATCGCCAACGTCGGCGAGATCGGAACGTCCCTCATCGGCGCGGCGAGCGCGGCTTTTGCCCGTCAATACGACTTCTATGGCGGTTACATCGGAACGGCGAGCGATCCGGTCGATCCATGCTTCGTTGATCTTGAAAACAACGACTTCACCCTTGGACGCGATGCGAACGACAAGGTCTCTGTCGCTGTCAACGGCGGCGACTCCACGAAGATCAAGTTGGCGGACGGCTCCGTGCCTTCCTTCGACGTCGACGGAAACGTCCGTATCGTCGGTACGCTCGTCGATATCGGTGCCTATGAATCGCCCCTTGGACCGAAAGAGATCCCGAGCCTCTTGGTCACGACGTTAGACGACGTCGTCGACGAATACGACGGTCTCATCTCCCTCCGTGAAGCGGTCAACTATGCTAACAACTATGGTTTGGCGAGCACGGTCACCTTCGCTGAGCGCCTCTCTGGCGGCACGATTTACCTTGATTCGAGCCTCGACATTTCGCAGAGCGTGACGATCGACGCCCTTACGAACAACGTTAAAAGTTTGACGATTACCACCGCCGACGCCGCCGCAGACCAGAGCGTCATTTATATCAACGCCGGCGATACGGTTATCAACGGCGTGACGCTCACGAATCGCTACACGGAACGTCGTCGTAACGACGCGACTCCGACCGTCGAACAAGGCGGCGCGATCTATGTGCGTCAGGGTTCGATCGCCCTCTATAACTCGCTCATTACCGATACGGCGGCTGTTTCCGGTTCCGCGATTTACATCAACGAGAACAGCGACAGTGCGCTTGCGACGCTCGTCAACTGCACCGTTACTGACAACGTTGGACTTTCCACCGACGCTGAAACCGGCGCGGCGATTTATAGCGACAAGGGCCGTTTGACGCTTTTGAACACCATTGTCGTGAGAAGTATCCTTAGCGATAATTCCGATGCGCAGGACGTCTTCAAGGGCGACGAAAAAGCCTTGACGATGACCACGACAAAGCGCGATTCGCAATTTTACGAGGACGTTCCTCAGTACGACGATACGTCTACCCAGATTGAGCCTACAGAAGGAATGACGGCTTTTTCTCCGTATTATGACGCGACTGTTTCCTATGACGGTTCCGCGTGGATCTGTGTCGACGGAACGACTTTGCAGACTGACGATACTCTCCAGATGAACGAGGACGTCGAACTCGAATACGTCGACGGCAAGTGGTACTGCGGAGGCGTAATCTTTGAGTTGAACTTCGCTGAAGGCGATCAAACCCTTTGGACCAGCGTTGAAACATCTTTGACCGAAAACGTCTACTACGTTGACGGCGATTTCCGCCTTGGTTCGACGACAGGCGCTCTCGTCAACTTTGCCGACGGCGACAAGCTCGTCGCTTCGGAAATGGCTGACTATGTCATCATTTCGTCGACGGGACGCTTGGCTCGATGCAACTACACAAAGGGATACGGCGTCAATAACCTTATCATCACCGATACCTACGTGACTGATAGACTCAGGGAGATCGCCGCCGAGTTGCAAGCGGAGTTGGCGACTCAGACGACTTTCTCCTACACGGAGAACGGCGTCACGGTAGAGTATCCGATCAACGCCGCGTCCGTTCGTATTAGAAATTACTCTTCGGACAACGAACCCAGTCGTTATCAACAGAGACGCGACGTGACGATTTCGTACACTGCCGAGTACGTCTATGAGACGGTCGCAGGCGTCGTCATTATGCGTACGATCGTCCAACGTTCCGATTCGTTAGCCGCTCAGACCTCCGGACACGGTTCCTTCATCGGTACCGCGACGAACGACCTCTCCGAAGCGGTCAACGACCTCTTCGTCGACGCGGATAACGGCGATTATCATCTGACGAACACGTCCTTGGCGACGAACTCGGGCGATAATTCTTACTTCGCGCAGAACAAGATCAACGGCACCTACGATTCGTTTGATATCGAAGGAAATCGCCGCATCTACTACACGACGGTCGATATGGGCGCCTTCGAAAACCAGCAGGCGAAAGACAATCCGATTACGAGCGCCGTGGGACGCGACGTGACGATTACCGTCACGACGAAGCGCGACGTCATTGATTCGAACGACGGCGTGACTTCCATGCGCGAAGCGTTGGCTCTTGCCGACGACCTCTATCGCTACGGATATGAGAACATCACGATCGTATGCAATGACGCTTACGAAATTGCGGTAGACTCCTCTCTCGGTTCGCTGACGATTAACAGCCCGATCACCCTTTACGGCAATGGTTCGACGATTAACGCCGGACGTGCCGGAGCCGGTTTGGTTATCCAGTCTGACGGCGAAGTTTGCGTCTTCAGATTGATCGTCGCTAACGGCGAAAGCTCGCACCTTGGCGCGGGTATCACGATCAACAGCGGCGACGTGGTTCTGCAAAGCGTCCTGATTTACGGATGCGAATCGGCGGCCTATGGCGGCGGCGTCTACATGGGATCGACCGGAACTTTGGATCTCTACAACGTGACGATCACGAAGAACACCGCATTGTACGGATCTGGCGTCTACTCTATCGCGGGCTCAACTGTCAATATTTACAACTCGATCATTGCGCAAAACCAGGCTTCCGAAGTTGGAGCGGTGACGCGCGACGTCGAATTGATGGGCGACTACTCCCTCGCTTACTCGGTGATCGGTAGCGCCGGTTCCGCGACTGACGCCGCTAAGCTCCGCGCTTACGCGTCTCATTCGACGATTGGTTACGGTTTCGACAACGCTGTTGATCCAGGTTTTAACAACGCCGCGAACAACGACTTCCGTCTCAGCTTGGCGAATAGCGCGGTGAAGAACACGGGCTCCTACGCTTACGTCTATCCTGGCGCGAGCGATCTTAATGGAACCTATATTGTCGGTTCCGTCAGCCCTGGCGCGTATCAAGTGTCGCGCGAAGAGCGTTCGACGGTCGTCACGACCCTCGACGATATCGTCGACCCGTACGACGGACTCATCTCCTTGCGTGAAGCCGTCGCGAACGCATCCGATAACGTGTATGGCGCAGGTTGCGGTAGCGTCGACGACAGCTCTTATAATTCGTCCAACGCGATGAATAATTCGAGCGTCTATAACAACGTCTACTACTCGCCGATTACCTTCGACAAGAGCCTTGCGGGCGGTACGATTTACCTTAACTCGTCGTTGTATTTCGACAGAATTATTACTACAGGGGGCGCCGTCTTCGATTACTTGATCGACGCTTCCGCCCTCTCCGGGCTCGGTGGTATTACAATCGACGGATCGAGGATTCAAGGTGGTATCGATTCTGACCTTTCTGGCGAAAATGCCACAAAATACACGCTTAGTGAGAACGAATCGACCCCCGTCGCGATGTTCCAGATCCTCGGAACCGGATTCCCAAGCGTCCCTATCTATTACCCAGTCCACCTTGATATCCGCAATGTGAGGTTGGTTGGTAACGACGATATCATCGGTATTAACGTCATGCCGGTTTCGATTCTGACCACGCACAACTGCCTGATGGAAGATTTCGGCACGGCGATTCGCGTCTGGGATAACGATAGCGATCAGGGCGGTTTGGCTCATATTTACAACACGACGATCATCGGTAGCGTCTATTACGGCGGTACGGCGCGCGCTTACAACTCGATTGTCACCGGAGGTTTTAACCGTCGCTACACCAGTAATAATCCCGGCTATCGTCAGGCAGTTTACGGTAGCGACTGCTTCACCTATAGTTCAAACGAGCTCTTTGTGGATCGTGCGAACGGCGATTATCGCCTCGGTTCGTCCTCGTGGGCGACCAACCGCGGTAATAACGATTACCTCATGACGCTCGCCCCGAGCCACGCCGATGCGGAAGTCGACTTGAACGGCAATCTGCGCGTCAAGAACGGCACGGTTGATATCGGATGCTACGAGAGTCTCTACGTTGACTCCGCGTCGATCGTCGTCGATACCGAACTTGACGTCGTCGATCCTTACGACGGAAAGATTTCTCTCCGTGAAGCGATCGCGTACGCCGATCAGTTCAACTACACCGTCACCTTCTCCGAGGATCTCAACGGCAAGACGATCGTTGTCGATTCGCCGATCGCCCTTACTCGCGACGTCAGCATCGACGCTGGCACGGTTGACGTCACGATCGACGGCAACCGCGCGGGAAGCGTCTTTGAGATCGATATTTCGGGCTCGGTTCAGGGTACGTCGGACGTTAGACTCTCGAACTTCACGATTACCGGCGGTTTGGGAACGAACGGCGGCGCGGTCAACGTCCTGAGCGGAAACGTCTCCTTTGTCAGCATGACGATCTTCGGAAACGAAGCCACGAAGTACGGCGGCGCGGTTTACGCTTACGACAGCGAATTGACCTTCATCGATTCGCGCGTCGGCGGCAACACCGCGACCTACTACGGCGGTATCGTCAATGAATTTGGCAAGACGGTTCTTACCAGAAGCTACATTGCTGAAAACGTAGGCACGAACAAGAACGCGACCGCCGATATCTGGGGACGCGCGGCTGTCAACTACGTCAACAGCAAGAACAATGTCGTCGGTTCGGTCGCCGATAACGTCACCCTCTACGACGGCGTTGACGGCAACCGCGTCGGTACGGCGGAAGCGCCTCTCAAGCCGTTCCTCGCTGCGTCTGCGGGCAACCTCGAGGTTCTTCCTGATTTCGTGATTAACTCCGAAGCGATCCTTGACGACGCCTTCGCCGACTTGTCCGAGAACCTTGATCTCGACGTCGACTTGGCCGTTCTCGACGATTCCGACGATCTCTTCGACAACTTCTGATTCGTCGACAAGAGCGCGTCGTAGCGCCGCGGCTTGATATAATCCGCGACTTTCGCAAGGGAGTCGCGGTTTTTTTACGCATTATCATCGGAACGACTTGATATTCCCGTATTCTCCGTTGATTCCGGAAGGAACGAATTGACGGTAGAATATCTTTTTTGAAAAAATTGGTTCATTCTTTAAAGTAAAAAAACGGTTTCACCGATATACTTACTACAGAAGGAAAAAGACAAGCCTTTAAGAAAAGACTTAAAACAAGCTCAAACGCAAGGACGCGTGAGTTTTTCCCTTCTTTCGTAGCGATTGCATGGAGGTAATAGCGACGAGAAATTTGCGGCTTGGGGATCTTTCCAATAAGCCGCTGAAGAAGATAACGACACGCTTTCGTGTCTTCGAGATACGTTCCCAGGGGGGGAATAGTCCGGCGATTCGGAATTTATTCCGGTCGCCGGACTTTATTTTGTCTTGGCGTCCCCGTTCTGCGCCTTCAATTTCTGAGCGACGCGCAGAAGTCCTTCTAGATGGGCGCGAAAGACCGGGGTTTTCTTAAAAAGACGACGAAACGAGGCGTCGTCGAGTTGTTCCACGGCGTCGAGAGGAATTTCGCGCGGATTCGCTATGTCAAGACGCGCGTTGTGCGGACAGACGCGTTGGCATAAATCGCACCCAAAAAGGCGTCCGTCGAGTTTGGCGGCGATTTCCTCGGGAATCTCCTTGCGCGTTTCGATCGTCCAGTAGTTGATGCAACGCCGCGCGTCGAGAGTTCGATCGCCCATCAAGGCGTTCGTAGGACACGAATCGACGCAACGACGGCATCGTAGGCATCGCGCGGCCTCTTGCTCCGCCACGAAGAGCGACTCACCCGATTCTTGTCGGCGTAAGTTCAAGGCGGCAAGGTACGCGTCACGGTCGGGGAGCCCGGTAAGCTCTTCGAAATCGACGGAAATGAGGATTTCGCCAAGGAATATTCGCGAACCGAGTTTCGGATGAATAACGAGAGAATGAAGGCCGACGAAGCCCAAGCCCGCTTCACAAGCCCAGGTCTTTTCAAGGAGGGGCGCCGTGTCGACCGTTGCTCGAATCGACGCCGCGGGAAACTGTGCTTTCAGATATTGAGAGAGAGCGCGCAATTTCTTTTTGAGCACGATGTGATAATCGAGGCACGTCGCGTAGCCGGAGACGCGCCCCGTGGGAGAGCCGTCTTGTGAACTTTGTAATTCCGGCGAGGCGTATATTTCCGCCGACGCTTCGCGCGATTCGTCTTTTAACACGCTTTCCGAGAGCGCGACGACGACGAGGGATCGCGCGTCGAGAAGAACGGACGTCGGGGAACGGCGTGCCTCCACGTCGTCCGTGAGATATGTTAGATCGGCGCACTGCCCCATGGAGACGCGTTGGGCGAAGAGATCGAAGGTCTTCGCGGGGCCCGACGCGGCGACCCCGAGCGCGGACAGGCCAAGAGAGAACACTTTATGTTCAAGGTCTAGGAAAAAAGGGGAGAGGAGCATGCGACGGTAGACATAAAAAGGCGTTTCCTATTGTAGGAAACGCCTGCGCTTTGGTTGAGTGGACGAGGAATTAGAGACGCGAATTTTTCTTTTGGGTCGCGTGTTTCATATCCTCTTTTGTGAGGCCGATAATTCGGTCGTCGTCGTTGTTTTCTCCGTGAAGCGCGTCGACGTCAAAAGACGGGATAGAAACTAATTTTCCCCCGCTGGGACTGACAGTCTCGTCGACAAACGTTTCTTCTTCACGCGTCAATTTGGCGGAAACAAGGGACGCGGAACTTTCGCGCGACGCGACGAAGGGTTCCGGCTCCGGCTCCTGGAACTTAGAATCGATAGACTCGCTCTCAGTTGGCTGAGGCGCGACGGCGTCCTCTTGGACTGGTTCCGTTGAAGGCGCGGATTCGCGATTGATTTCGCGCCCCGCTTCCGTCAGCGAAATATTTTCATGACG
>CAVGEG010000087.1:0-12765 GCA_963628165.1 Paratractidigestivibacter sp.
CCTTTTTCAGGGTGAAGCCGAGCTCTTCACATTCGCCGCAACCGAAGAACGCGGCGAGATTGTCGGCGTCGTTGAAATCGAGATTGTCTAAGGTCAAGGGCTTAGCGGGCTCGGGCTCGGGCTCGGCAACAGACTCTTCGACGACGGTTTGCGCTTCGGGCGCCTTCTTCTCTTCTTTAGCGGGCTTCTTTTCCTGACGCGGGCGACCCCACGAAATCTCGAGAGACTCGGCGTCGCCCCAGAAATCGTCGAAGGAGTCTCCTTCCTTTTTCTCCTCTTCGGCGGCGGCTTCTTCGGTCGCGGGCTCGTCGACGACTTCGGACGCTTCTTCGGCGACGGGAGCTTCGGCGGGTTCTTCTTCCGCGCGCGCTTCCTCTTCCCGTGTGTCAGAATCGAGCTGAATGCCGTCGTCGTCCCGTTTGGCGCGAGCAAGGAGTTCGTCTAAGAGGTCGTCGGCATTCTCGGGCTCTTCTTCCATATTGATGGGAAAAGTATCTTCTTCCGCCGGTTCGTCGTTTCGCGGGGATCGTCCCCAGGAGACTTCGAGAGAATCTTCGAAGTCCCAGTTCATGAGATCGGAAGCGTCCGATTCTTGAGACGCGGATTCGCAAGCGCAAGGCTCGGTCTCGGGCACGGCGTCGCACGGCGCGGATTCGCAAGCGCAAGGCTCGGCTTCAGGCGCGACGTCGCGCGGCGCGAATTCGCAGGCGCAAGGCTCGGCTTCAGGCTCGGCTTCGCGCGGCGCGGATTCGCAGGCGCGAGGTTCGAACGCGACGGGCTCTTCGACATTCTTCGCGACGGCGGACTTCTTCGCACGCTTAACTTGCGGCGCGGCGACGATCTGGAACGCGAGGTTTTCGAAGGTCTGATTCTCTTCGCGCTCTTCTTCGACGGTCGCAGGCTTGGGACGACGACGACGTTTCGGCGCGACCTTCGCGATCTCCGCCTCCGCCCTCACCGCCATTTTCGCCATTTCGCCGATATCGAGAGAAGAAAGGCGATCGGTCGCGTCCATGAATTGGGGGGCGTTTAACCCCGAAACGACCGCAAGGCGCTTGATCGATTCTTCAACTTCGCGATCACGCGCTTCCGCGGCCTTGGACTTAGCGTTTTTCGCGTTGGATTTTTTCGCCTTTTTTTCGGAAGACGCGTTTACGTTTTTTTCATTTTCAAGGGAGTTAACGAGGTCGACAGACTTGGCGACGTCGTCATTTTCGCTATTTATTTTCTCTTGTGTCATGTTAGACGTGTCTATTTCTAGTAAATGATTCAGCGCGGACGTCGGTTCCAGCGGGACGCAGAGTCCATGTTGAAGAACAGCGCGTTGGGGAAGCCGGGCGTCGCCCAATAATGTCAGAACGTCGCGCGCGGACGAAGACTTGCGTCGTCTATAGCGCGCCGCGTTAGAGAGCGATCGCACAATCAGCTCTCGTCTCAGATTCGTGTTATATTCCTGTAAGTGTTGAAAGCGCGTTCCCTACGACGTTAAAAAAAGGGGGAATTGGCGCAGTTTAGTCCTTTCATTATATGCGTAAAGGGACGCGCGTCAAGCGACGCGCTAGTCGATGAACTCATGCACGTCGTCGTCGTCGGAGTCGTCGTTCAACTCCGATTTCACGTACTGAGAGAGGTTTTCGATCGCTTCTGTCGTCGTGCCCTCGGGGGTCTTTTCGGCTTCAAAGATTCTCGCGACGACGTTCTCTTCGCTGGAACGGGATTCGTCTTCCGTCGCGGCGCTTGAGGAGTTTGCGAAGTTCGCGGGTTCTTCGGGATGGTTGGACGCGGCGACGGCGCGTTTGTAGTCGAAGACGAATCGCCACAGCGCGGGGGCGACGACGAGAACGAGCGCGCCGACAAAGGCGACGGACGACCATCCGAAAAAGAAGAAGAAGACCGCCCATAGGAAGACGAAGAAGACGTGCGCCATGCCTCTCAAGCCTTTTTTGGCGCGCGCGCGGGCGTCGAGAAGTTGGATGAGCGCGGCGGTCGCCATGAGGAGGAAGACGGCGGCGGCGTACGGGGAGGCGAGGAAATCGAAGGGTCTCGGACGCGAGGTAATCTTGAGGGAGAGGGGTTCGACGTCGTCGGCTCCCATAAGGACGCGAGCATACGCGCCGGCGTGAAGGGTCCACAAGCTGGTGGGGGACGAGATCGGGAACTGATCCTTCTCGCCGACGCGCCCCAAGGAATTGAAGACGCGTTCGTGCGCGGCGGCGACGTCGGCCACGCGCGTCGCGCTCCAGTTCGGGGCGGGGAAGGACGACTCGATCCTGTCGCGGGAGACGTCTTCGCCGTCGTTAATCACCATAAGGGAGTCGAGGACGGAGTCGTCAAGCGCGGTGGAGGCGGCGTTCTGAGAACTGCGCGCGAAGGAAGCGGAGACGCCGACGTTTTCGCGCCACGTGTCCAACCACCTTGCGCGAAGGCGTTCGAGATCGTCGTTCCCTTCCCCTAAAAGGGCGACGTCGTTCTCATACGCGGACAAAAGAGCCGCGGATTCTTCGAGCCCCAAGCGTCCGATCGCGCTCGCCGACTCGCCGACGAGAACGGGACGCACGTCCTTTTCATAGGTCTTGCGTCCCTCCGACGCGACGTTTCCGTCGCTAACGGTCTGCGCGATTCGCCATCGCGCGTCGCCATATTCGGAATCGTAATCCTCGAAGGCGCAGATCCAGAAGGAGCGAATTGTTTCAGAGTCTTCGATCCTCAAGAAGTTGACGTCGAAGGTTTCGCCGCCGCGGCGGAGAGTATTAAAGAGGGTCGCTTTCGTCGCCTTCACACCCTTCGCGCGGAAGGTGATTTCAAGGCGCTTCACGTAGCGCGTTTGATCGAGTTCGACGATCCAGCGCGTCTCTTCGGTAAGATCGTCGATCGGCGTTTCGTGCGCGGGCGACGCGGCGATCAGCGTATCCAGCGCGTCGTCGTCCCCGAGCGGCAACTCTTCCGATGGGTACTCGACAGGATCGGGGGCGCGTTCGACAAGTCGTCTCACGCCGTTGACCTTCGCCTCAAGGATACGACACCCCGGCGGAGCGACGACGACGCAGCGGTTCGCCTCCCCCGCCTTGAGCATAAAGACGGCGCTCCCGAAGATATCGCGACGTTCGTTGATGTAAAAGGAGTGTTTCGCCAACTCGATCTTCATCCGATCGGAAAATGTCGAGAGTCTCGCAGAGGCGTTCTCTTCGCAGAGGAAACGTTCGAAATAGACGCTCCCCACCCTCGCTGCCTGCTCCACGACCGCCGGCAACGCGGAATAGACGGCGACGTCCTCCATCTCCGCGCTCGAGCGTCCCGCGGTTCCCGCCGCGCCGTTGACCGCCAGCGCGCGCACACCCGGACTCATCGCGCCGACGAGCTCGCCGCGCTCGCGCTCCATCGCCAAGCGCGGATCGTTTTCCTTGCGCATATTGCGGATCGTCCATTCGATCGGCGTTTTGCCGTGCAGGGTCGCCAAGAAGGCGTAACGCCGCACTTCGGAAAAATCTTCGTGCAGTTCGGAGGTCGCGAGTTGGAACTTAGGAGCGGCGACCGCGCCCGGATCCCCCTTAAAGGTCGCCGTAAAAAGGAGCTCGGCGTTCTTATCCCCGCGCGGAAGGAAATTCTTCGCCTCAAAGACAAGGAGTTTTGCGCCCGCGTCGTTCGTCGTTTCGGAGACGGCGAAGAGGGAATTCGTCGGGAGGGGATCGAGTTCGAAGAGGTCGTCGGCGACGACGCAGAGTCGGTCGACGCGTCCGCTCTTTTCCTTAAAGCGGAGCTCGTACGCGGCCTTCCAGAGGTCGCCGCGCTCGCGGTCGGAGGACGCGGGGTTCGCGCTCGGATAGAGGAAGACGCGTTCTTCGCCGGCAAGGGCAGGCTCGTTCACGCGCGGAATGAGGAGCGGTTCGCCGGGCGCCTTCTCCGGCTCGGCGTCCGGCGTCGCCTCCGCGATCATGGTATCTTGGCGGATCAATTCGCGCGTTGGAACGTCGTCCTGGGCGTTCTCCGACGCGCTTTCCTGAACGTCGACGGGGGCGAAAGCGCGTTCCGTCTCAACGTCGCCGAGCGCGGCGCTTCCTTCGTCGATCTGATAGACGAAGACGCGTCGCGCGTCCGCGGGCTCGTCCCCAAGTTCCGCGAAGCTTGACGGTGGGAGCGGCGTCCACTCGGTCGGGCGCGTCGTCCACTCGAAGAAGACGTTCGGGGCGCAATACAAGCGGAGATAACGTTTCGACGCGAGGCCGTTCTTCACGTGCAACACGGGGAGTTTCGTCTCCAGATCGACGGCGATTCGCGTCTTCGCGACGATCTTCAGCGTAGCCTTTCCGCGAATTCCAGTCTCGAAAGTTAGAGAGAGCCCGTCTTCGGTGACGAGGGCGTTTGGCGCGTCAAGGTGGGCGCCGAGTTCGTTGACGAGGGAGATTTCTTCGACCGCGAGAAGATCGGGAGAGTCAAGCTCCATGGAGAAGACTTCGGAGGACGCGTCGATATTGGCGACGAGGGTAGTGAGCGCGCGGGAAGGATAGAGGACGACGGTGGCGATCTGGTCGACAAACGGGGCGTAGACACGCGGGGAGGCTGAGATAGACGGGGCGTCGAGAGAGGTCGCGGCGAGGTCGTAGGCGGCGACGATCTTCGAGTCGACGTTTCCCCACGACGCAAGGAAGGGGGCGATCAGCTCCGTCGACGCGTTCGGCGTCACGCAGAGGACGTCCGCTTCCGGGGCCACGGCGAGCCAGTTTTTCACGACGCGCGCGTCCTTCGCGACGATTCGCGGCAACGGGATCGTTCCGACCCCGGAGAAGTTTCGCGCGACAAAATCCAGATTCAGGATGAAGGCTCCGGCGACCGGTTCCTTGAAAGAGACGCGCATCGCAGCGTTGCGCGAGGTCGGGGTCTCGACGCTCTCGATCTCGGCGGAATCGCAACGACAGAACCCGGAATAGGAGAAGGCGGGATCGCAGAGGATCTCGACCGCGTCGATCTTCCCGCCGATCGCCTGGCAACGGAATTCGGCGCGGAGGTCGGTTTGCGCCGCGCGAGGACGCATGAGCGCATATTGTTCGACGTCGAGTTCCGCTTTTTCGGACGTCTTCCCGGAGTCGAGTTTGACGAGAGAGAGGGAGTCGACGGGTCCGAGCTCGGCGGAGAATCGTCGCGCGGAACGCGTAATCCTTCCCAGAGCGGTCGGGGAATCGAGGGGGGGAGCGTCGGCGGAGACTTCGAGTTCGAGTCGCGCGGAGGGGACGGGAAGGATCGGGATCGCGAGTTTCGAGGTCGTCTCGAAAAATTGCGGGGGCGCTAAGGCGAGTTCGAGGATATGGGCTCCGGGGGTCGTCTGAAGCTCGAAGAAGATTTCTTTTCCATCTTCGTCGTAGGAGGCGGGGATCGTCTGCTTGTCGAATCGCGCGCCCCCTTCGGCGGCGAGTTGAACCGCGGGGAGGGCTATCGTGATCACGGGCTCGTCGACAACGATGAAATAGGTGGCTTTAAGGCTGAAGAGGGTCGTCGTGTCGCTGAAGCTGTTGTAGTTAACGACGCCTTCGTAGAGGGCGTCGACGACGCGCCACGAGCGTTCGCGGGGTCGTTCGCGCAGATCGTCGCGAATTTTGTCGTAGAAGGCGGAATCGACCCAGTAGTATTCGTCGGTGGGCTGATTTTTTTCGTCGGTTGGCACGAAGACGCGATACGGTTCGCGATAGTCGTCGGAGGTATCGACGGCGCGCAGGGAGTTCTTGACGACGCCGACAAGCGCAAACGTCGCCAGGATCGCGATCAGGAGGGTCGTTAGAACGCGCCCTTCCCTTCCCTTGACGGGAGGATTCCCTTCCGAACCGTAACGCACGTAATTTAACTCTTCTTGGGTCATATTCTTCAAGTCGACAAAACCTTCTTCGGAAACACTCGGCTCGCGGAGGATCGGCGCGGGGGCGACGTCCTGTTTCTTTCCCCTTGCGAAAAGGGAGCGTTTCTTTTTCCGCATATCTTTCTTGGAGTTGTCGAGGGAGTTCCTCGTCTCGGCGGTTTTCTTCTTCCGCGGGGGTGCGGAAGCGAAGACGCGTGCGAAATTTAGCAGGAAGAGCGCCGCGGCGCCGAAGAACGCGCCCGTCGCGAGCGCTTCCATCTCGTATCGCGCCGCGCAGAGGATCGCCAGGGAGACGCCCATCGAGCCGATGAGGAATCGCGGAGTGGCGAACGCGCGTTTCCAAATGAGGAGGACGTAGGCGACGAGTCCGAATAATGCGCACGCAACCAAGAGGTAACGGTTGACGATATACACCCCTTCCCCGATTCTGCCAAGGGGGGTGGAGACGAGAGTCCATCCCTGAACGAAGGGTTTTTGTCGATCGACGGCGGCGAGAGCCCACGGGCTGACTTGAGCGCGTTGCGCCTTCCATTCAGCGGGACGGACGTAGCGACGCGTCGCGGGATCGGTGATTTCGAATCGCAATCGTCGGGCGTCGGCGGCGGCGACGACGCGGCAAATAGCGGAACCGTCGACGTTCTCGAAACCGACGCCGAACTGACGAATCAACGCTTCGTGGGTCGTCGCGAGCGCCAGGTCAGGGGCGACAAAGAGAAGGATGAGCGCGGACTCTTCGAAGAGCTTGTTGGCGCGCTCGATCGGGTTGACGGCGTCGACGGTCGGCAAGAGGGTCGAGGGAGAGACGCCGACGCACGCGAGCGCGTAGCGGTCGACGAGGAGAGTCGTTTCGACGCGGGAAAGCTTGATCCTTCCGAAGGGGGATTCGAGGCCTTCTTGAGGGGCGCCTTCCGCTTTTTTGTCGTCGGAATCAAAAGCGCGGTTGACTCTATCGGCGGCAGGGGGCGCGAAGAGAGAGGCGACGAGAGAGGGCGAGCCGAGGACGTCACCCCATGTCGCGGGGGCGAGTCCCGAGCCGTTGAAGGAACGCGACGCGCTCTTCTCGGGTTGGGGGGTGGCGGCGGAATTTTCGGCGGCGGAGTCATTGTTGGTCGCAGGCTCGACGGCCTCAAATCGTCGCGCTTCGCCGATTGCGAATCGCAGAGCGAAATCGTTCCCTAAGCGGGAAGCGAAGCGGTCGGCGATCGTTTCGATCTCCTCTTTGTCGCGGAATGAGAAGAGGGCGGAGTGGACGAGATTTTTCGCGCGCAGGAGGAGCCCCGGTCGCGCGGTGGCGGACGCGTAATATCGGCGCCGCGACTGATATTGAGGGGGGAGCCACGCGTTCCAGACGCCGGAAAGGACGGGGACGTCGCATTCGATGCGGATCGGTCGGACAAGCTGTCCTGAGCCGAGGGGTTCGGCGTATTCGTCGCGGTAGTCGAATTCGAGTCGAAGTCGTCTTTTCTTGGCGAGGAGTCTGACGTCGACGGCGTATCGTTCGGAGCCGTCTTGGGCGGGGGGCATGCGCCACAAGGTCCACGGGGCGCGTTCACCGTCGGCCCAAACGGCGTTGACGCCACGGAACACAGGGCCGTTGGAGACGTAAGTCCAGTCGTCGACGTTTCCGTATTCGGGATTGAAGAAGTCGGGATTGGAGAGAGCTTCGTCGCGTCGCGGATCGGGGAGGTATTCGTCGGCGGCGGGGTTTTCGTCGAGGGCTTGGGCCAACTTGTCGCGCTTTTTTCCGCGGGGGATCGTCAAGAGGACGCGGATGGAACTTCTGCCGCGGTTTTCGAGGTAGAAGGTCGCGTTGTGATTGACAGAGCCGTCGATTTGATAGTAGGAGTCGACGTTTTGGAACCAGCAGAGGGAGTTGATAGAAAGGGGATCGCTTCCTTTGGAGTCGGCGTTATTGAGTACGAGGAGCTCAAGGGAGGGGATAGCGGAGTTCGACGCGTAGAGGGCGGGACGGGACGCGTTTTTCGCGTTCGCGGCGGGATCGTTCCCTTGGGGCGCGGCGGCGCGTTCGGCGATCTCGGAGTCGGCGTCGTTGGAGAAGACGACGGTCGGATCGTAACGGAACGCTTTTTTAAAGGTCACGGCGGTCTCTTGTGTCTGCGTGGGAGCGGTCGTCTCGACGAGGGAGTTTACGCGCGTCTTGAAGAGCACGCGCGGCTGAGCCTCGACGACAAATTCGACGGAGGGGGCGTCCGCGTCGGGGAAGAAGACGAGGGGAACGCGACGATCGGTCTGCATAGGGGAGTAGAGGAAGAGGTTCAGCTCGAAGGGAACGCTTCGGGTCGTGGCGAGTTTGATTTCGTACGCGTCGGCGCCGGTCGGCGCGCGGACGGCGGCGGCCTCTTCCCGCGAGAGGGGAATCGCTTCGTAAACGCGATCCAGCTCGTTGGAGGTCGACCAGGTCCAGACGTAATCTTCTTGGAAGTAGCCGTTGTAGGAGGATTCGGCGTCCTCGTCGAAGACACGTTGACGCGCGGGCATGACGAAGAAAACGACGCGGTCTACGCGCATACCGGCGACGGGGACGCACCGCAACTTCCAAGTTTCGCGAATGGAGTCAGCGTCGACGAGGGCGCGACACGACGCGGCGATCGAGTAGTTCGAGCGGATGTTTTCGAGATTCGCGTAGAGTCCGACGGTCTGGTCGCCAATCCACAATCTTGCGGAACCGGGATCGAGGGGGGTCGCTTCGCGGAGCTGGGACTCGCTAAAGAGGCACTTTGGTTCGACCTTTTGCGGGGTGAATGGCTTTCCGTCGACGGTGGTGAGACGCGCCTGGAAGGAAGAATCGGTGCGAATCGAGAGGGCGTGGGCGCCGACTAAGGCGGAGGAAAGATCGACGGGCGAGAAGCGGTCGACGAGGGCGCGTTCTTCGATCGGATTGATATAGCGAGCGGAGACGACGACACGCGTCGCGCCATTCTCGGGGGGGCGGCGGAAGGAGAGGCACAGGTCGCGCGCTTGATCGTTCGTACGCGACCATGCGAGAGAGTCGTCCTGCGCGGCTTGGACGGAGTCGACGTCCCATCCTTCGGCGACGGGAATGAGGACGCGTCGCCAATCTTGCCCCTTGAGATCGAGGAAGAGAGTCGTCTTGGCGGAGACCTCGTTCGAGGCGAAGTAGGAGTCCGTGGCGCTGTCGAAGGCGGGTCGCGCCGCGAGCTGACGGACGGAGAGATTCACGGAGGCGTCGGGTTTGAAGAGCTTAAAGGCGGCGCCGCCCTGAGTTTCGGAGCGCGCGCGGGTAGCGTCGCGCGTCTGAACGGCGTCGACGGAAACCGCGCGAGTGAGCGCGAGGGGATCTTGAACGCCGACGCGCAAGATCGATTCGCGCCATTCGAGCGCGGGCGCTTCCATACGAATCGTCGGGAGTCTCTTTTCGCCGATCCACAGGGGCGCGAAGAGGGTCGCGCGCAGGGGTTCGAGCTCCGTCGACGCGTCGAAAGGCGCTCGAACATGAACGCGCGTCGTTCCGTCGGGATCGGTCGTCGTCTCCGTCGGACGCAGATCGACGGCTCTTCCCCACTCGAGCGAGAGGAGAGAAAGTCCCGGATCGAGGATCAAATCGACTTCGGAAGGAACCCCCTTTGTCGTCTCGAAATCAAAGCGAGACGACGCTTCGACGCCCACGAGCGCGATTTTGTACGACGAAGACTGCCGAAAACCGATCTTCTTGACGGCGGCGTCCGCGGCGGCTTGACGCGAAATCGTCAGCTTCGTCTCCGCTCCTCCGTTGAAGAGGACGCGCCATCCGCGCTTCGCGTCGCTCCCCTCCCCTTCGTCCGGAAGTGGAAAAACGAGAGCGCCGGTCGCGTCGATTCGTATCGCGGGGTCGACGCGCAAGATAAGTTCGGCGGAGAGGATCGAAGGAAAGTAGAAATTGAAGGACGTCGCGTCGGAAGACTCGGCTTTTCCGCGCAAGGACCAGTTGAAGACGCGGTCGCGCGACTCCGCGTTCGGGAGATAGGTCAGCCCGTCGGAATAGGACGCGAGAAGATCGAGGGGATTTTTCTTTTCGTCGTCGGTATAGGAGACGGCGATGGCGAAATCGGGAAGCGGGGGCGTGTTGAAATCGGGCCCTTTGCCGTTTTGCAACGCGACGGCGTCGGTTTTGAGGCGCGCGACGCCCGCGAGGGCTTCGCCGTCGAAGGTCGCGTCGAGAGTCAGTTTGGAGACGACTCCCGAAAAGCTCTTTCCGCCGACGTAATCTTCCAAAAGATCGCGGAGTCGCGTCGTTCTCTGCCATTCTTTAAAGGCGTCCGCTTCGATGGGGAGATACTTCCCTTTTCCCCACGGCCAATGATCGACGGAGGCTTCGGGGGCCATCCAAAAGCGGTAGCCGGGGAAGAGGTCTTCTTTTGAGTCGTCGGCGGCGTTCTTGGGCTTCTTCTCGAAGGAGGGCGCGGGGGTCGGTTCGGGCAAGAAGGGAGCGGAGTTGTCGCCGTTGAGACGCGGGAAGTCCTCGCCGGAAGCGTTGGCGGCGGGCGACGAGGAGAAATAAGAATTTACGCCAGAACTCGCGTCTTGCGCGCGCATGACGTCCGCGAAGAGGCCGACGACAAGGATCACGCAGAGGGCGCGCAACAGCATATTGGCAAGCTTCAACGGGGTCATGGTTTCAAGTTTAGCGGATAAAGAGTTTCAGTTATGATTGTTCTCGGCGTCGATTCTCGCGGCGTTCTTCTCGGCGCGCGCGACCCAGACGTTGAGGAACGCGGCCAACAAGGTGACGACGATCCCGGCGACGGAGGTTTGCAGGAAGAGGAGCGCGAGCAAGGGTCGCAACGACGCGCAAACGACCGCGATCAAGCAGATCAACAGGAGCGCTCCGCGCATAATGAACGCAACGCGCGCGCTAAAACTCTGCAAGTACAGGATCGCCAATCCTAAAATCAACGCCAGGGCGCTTCCCGTAAGAACGAGAACCGAGTGACTCGCGACGTAAAGTCGTGCGCGTTTGAGGGTTGGCTCCGTTCGCGCGGGCTTCATTCCCGGCTGGAGAGCGGAGTCATCGAAAGGGGGTGGCGTCTGACAGAAGCGACTATAAAGGTAGACGTTCGCCTCTTGGGGGATCGGTTCGCGCGCGGCGGCGCCGCACCAGTCGCAAAGTTCCTCTTGACTCATCGTCGGGAATCGACTGTAGAAGAGGGAGCCGATTCCGACGCCGCGTTTCACGACAAATTCGGGCGTCCATTCCTTCGGATCAACGATCACGACGTCTTTACGTCCGAAGATCGTCTGCCAGTATATACGGCGAATCCAGACGGAATCGACGGCGAAATCGGGGAAATCGACGACCAGTTTTCCGCGGCTATCCTTCTCGGAAGGAAGGACGTAACAAATTTCGAGGACGACGTCGCCCCCCTTCAGACGGTATTGTTCGAGGGGAATGCGAACGGCGTGATCGTGGAAGAGGACGCCTTTTCGCGCGTCGCCCCCCACGGGGAGTCGTTCGCCGTTGACGGAGACGGCGACGCGGTCGGGAGCGCACCGTTCGGGAAGCTTAACGTCGACGTAATCGCGGCGACATTCCATCTTCCAGACGACGCGGTCGAGTCGGCTGCTCTTAGAGAACCACGACTGGATCCATGCACGGTCAACTGCGACGAGCGCTTGTCCGCGCGTGTCGAGCGCGGCGCTGAATCGCGCGTTGTATTCCGCGGCGAGGGACGTGCAACGAATCGACTCCGTCTTGCCGTCGTCGGAATAGCGGCGCGGCTCGACCTCCCAGAGGGTCTGGAGCGGGCCGTCGTCCCCTTCCGCCGATTTGGAGAGTCGTCCCGTCCCGGCGTAGGAGAGGCCCAGCCCGACGGGCGCGGAAATCGTCAGGACGTTGGAGACGAAAGGCATGTCGTTTTCGTTTTTGAGGGGCTGGAAGAGTTCGACGCGCACCTGGTTCGTCAACCCTTCGCGCATGTCGATCGGATCGAGATCGTATTGTAGTAGGACGACGCATTCGCCGATCTTCGGGGCGTCGAGCTTGACGCGGCACGTTTCGAAATCAAGCGGTTTCGGCGGCTGATTCGGATCGGCGGTCGCACTCCCCGCGCCGTTGGCGATCGGGTTGGGGGCGTCGAGAATGAGGTTTTGAGGTCTTCCGTCGACGAAGCATTTGACGCCGCGATCGCGAATCGCGTCGAAGAGACGCGCGCTTCCTTGAAACGCGAAGGTTTCGATCGGCTCGTTTTCGACGCGGTATTCGAGGGTTTCGTTGACGCGGAACGCGCCCTTTTCGTCAAGGATCGCGACCGTCTTCGCCTCCACCCAAATCTCCTGACTCAGGCGGCGAATCGTCGCGACGAAGGTCGGATCGGGATCGCCGGGCGCCGCGAGCGCGGTCTGATAGTACGTCGGGGTCTTACGCGCGTCCCCGGGAATTTCTAGCTTAAGGGAAAAGGCGCGCGCCGTTTTGCGCGACAGGCCCGAGAGCGCGACGGAACCGGGAGCAAGCTCCGCGTCCGCGTCGGGTAAAATGACGACCGAACCGGGCTCGACTCGCGCCGCAATCGGGAAAGGGAGCGCGATTTGACAACGCGCCGACGCGTCGTCGATCTTCTCCACGTCGTGCACAAGCTCGACTTCAAGGACTATCTCTCCGTCCGACGGATTCGCCAACGGGAAGACGGCCTCCCCCCGATCGTTCGACGGGATCACCCCTTCCTGATTCACGACGTTTTGCGCGTCGAGGATCTTCGCCAATCGCCAGCCGTTTCGACGCAATTTGAGTTCGCGCAACTTCGATCCGTAGACGGAAAATTGGAAACGCGCGCGAAGCCGGAGTTCTTCGTTTCCGACGCGCATGAGGTATTCGGGACGCGCGTCGACGACGGTCTCGCGCTCGAACGCCTCGGCGAGGACGAGGAAGGGTTGCGAGAAGAAGGAATAGATTTCCGAGCCGTCGG
>CAVGEG010000088.1:0-517 GCA_963628165.1 Paratractidigestivibacter sp.
AGTCCCTCATGATCGGGAGGGAGCGAAAATCGTTCACTAGCGCTCCGTAGCCGAAAAATGTGCCTCGATCGCCCAAAAGAATATTGGAACATCCGAACGCGCAAAGCTTGTCGACGACAAAACGCATATCAGTCGGCGCCATAAACTGCCCTTTTTTCACGTGAACCGGTTTGCCAGTTCGAGCGGCGGCGGCGAGCAAATCCGTCTGACGCGCAAGAAACGCCGGCACTTGCACCAAATCGACGACTTCCCCAACAGGCGCCGCTTGGTACGATTCGTGAACGTCCGTCGTGACTGGTATGCGGAGGTCGCGGCGCACTCGATCAAGAGTTTCGAGCCCCTTTTCCAAACCCGGTCCGCGCCACGAGTCGACGCTCGTTCGGTTCGCTTTGTCGAAAGAGCCTTTGAAGACGAATCCTAAGTCAAAACCTTCTCCTTTGAGTTCCCCGACGATTTGGCATAGTTTTTCCGCTATTTGAAAAGACGTCTCTTCTTCCAAAACGCAAGGCCCCGCGAC
>CAVGEG010000088.1:527-12627 GCA_963628165.1 Paratractidigestivibacter sp.
GCGACTAAAAGAAGAGGAGCTCCTTCGCCGCACTCGCATGAACCGATCTTCACTCTCTTATTAGGACTCGCCATTGATATTCTCCCAAAATCTTAAAAAATATCCCAGTTCGATAGGAAAGAATAGTTTTTTTATTAAGAAATGTCAAGACTCGTTGTCGCCCCTTCTTTCTTGACGATTCAAGTATCTTCTGTAAAATAAGATAGAACCAAATTTGCGCAACTTTGTTATACTCTGTAAATTATATAACTGTCGCTTTTTAGTCGCAGGTTAAATTATGAAAATAAACGATCAAAAGAAGCGTCGAGGTTATAAAAACGCCTGCGCGTTATCCTTGCTTCTTCTTGTTTTCTTTGGATGTTCGTGCAATCGCCATAAGGACGCTCCCGCGACGGGAACGCAAGTTGGCGCGAGCGCGCGACAGGTGCGTCCGTTTATTGTCGAAAAGGGAGCGTTGACGGAGACGCGCACTTTCCCCGTCGTCCTCAAAGAGGGAGTGGCGGCGAATTTGTCGTTCCGCGTCGCGGGAAAACTAGACGGTTTCAGCGTGGTGCCTGGGCGCCGTTTCGCGAAGGACGAGCTTGTCGCGTCTCTTGATCCACGCGACTATCAGCTTGTCGTCGATCGCGCGAAGGAAGCGCTCAACGAGGCGCGCGCGGGTCTCAAGGCGATGGAGACAGGCGCGCGCCCGGAGGATCTTGCGACGGCGGAAGCGACGTACGACGCGGCGAAGTCGCAGCGCGAGACGGCGGAAAAGCAGTTTAAGAGAATGGAGAGTCTGCGCCAAGACGAGGCCGTCTCCGTGATGCAATACGATTTGGCTAAGTCGGCGTACGATACGGCGGTCGCGACGGAACGCGCCGCGGAGAAGACGCTTGAAAAAGCGAAGGTAGGGGCGCGCGAAGAAGAGATCGAAATGATCAAGTCGCGGATCGCCGGTTTGGAAATCGACCTGCAACTTGCGGAGAATAAGCTTGCCGACACGAAGCTTTACGCGCCTTTCGCGGGGATCGTCTCGGAGAAGTTTTGCGAAGATCACGAAACCGTCGCGCCGGGTATGGCGGTTTTGACGTTGGTCGACGACAAGTCCTTCGAAGGGGAGCTCGGGATAACGGAAGAATTGGCGTTGCGCCTTAAAGACGTGGAGAAGATCGAATGTCAATTCGAAGCGATTCCGGGGAAGACGTTCGACGCGACGATTAAAGAAACGTCGACGACCGTTCAGAAGGACACTCGCACCTATTTGATGACGATCGGCGTCAACGCGACGGAAGCGGACGGCGCCCTTCTGGGCATGGTCGGAACGGCGCGGATCGATTTCAAGATATCCGACGGGACGATTTACGTTCCGACGTCGTCTCTTGTTGTGGGAACGGACGAAACGGGCGCCCCGTTGAGTTCGGCGACGCACGTGTGGTTGATCGACGCGTCGGCGAAGACGATTTCGCGTCGCGCCGTGGAAGTCGGCGATTCGGCGGACGACCGCACGCGGATTATCTCGGGTTTGGAAGGGGGCGAAATGATCGTCGGAGCCGGCGCGCGTTTCCTTTCGGACGGGCAGGAAATTGGTTTGCAGGAAGCGCAGTGACGCTCGAAAACGGTAGGAATTATGTTGCCAAAATATGCGATTAACAATCGCTTTGTCGTCGGTTTCTGCGTTTTCCTGATCATCGCGGGGGGAATTTGGTCGTACGCCACCCTTGGACGGCTAGAAGACCCGGAATTTTCGATTAAGACTTCGGTTGTCGTTACGCTCTGTCCGGGCGCGTCCTCTGAAGAGATCGAAGAGCGTGTGACGAACGTCGTCGAACGCGCCGCTCAGCAGATTAAAGACGTCAAGCAAATCCGCTCTATTTCCAAGCCGGGTATCTCCTTTGTCTTCGTCGATCTGGACGAAAGTCTCGATCCTAAGACGATGCCCGAACGTTGGACAGAACTGCGCAATAAACTTTCGACGGTTAAGACGGAACTTCCCGTCTTCGCGCTTCCGCCGATCGTGAACGACGACTTTGGGGACGTCTACGGTTGCGTTTTCGCGTTGACGGCGGACGGTTTTAGCGACGAGGAATTGATCAAAGAGGCGCGCGCGCTTCAGAAGGAGCTTCTTCTCGTCGATCAAGTGCGACGCGTCGAATTATGGGGACTTCCCGAGGAGCGAATCGAAGTTGAGATGTCTCGCGCGAGGATGGCGGAGTTGAACGTTCGCCCCGCGGAGATCGTCTTCATGCTCCAGCGCCAAAACCTCTCGCTCGACACGGGGACGATGAATATCGACGGTTCGAAGATCCGCATTGCGCCGGAGGGTCAGTTCGAATCCCTTGAGGAGATCGAAAATCTTCTTCTTCCCGACGGAGACCGCGAACTTTCGATGAACCTACTTTCGTCGGCTCTTTCTGAAACGCAACTTGCGTCGGCGGCGTCACGAATGAACGACTCAGTTGGCGCGGGGCGTCGTCAGATTCGTCTGAAGGACGTCGCGACGGTGCGCCGAATCTCGAACGACGAACCGATGAAGCTTATGCGCTCCAACGGCGAACGCGCGGTCGCAATCGCGCTTTCGCCGATTCCGAATGGAAACGTCTTCAAGATGGGAGAAGGGGTGCGTAAGACCCTTGATGAAGCGCTTCAACGAATGCCCGTCGGTTTCCGCATCGAGGACGTGAGTTATCAGCCCGACAGCGTGAAGGTTTCGATTCACGCCTTTACGAAGAATCTGTACGAAGCGATTATCATCGTGACGATCGTCGTCATGCTCGCTATGGGATGGAAGAGCGGCATATTGATAACGAGTAGCCTTTTGATCGTGATCTTGGGGACGTTTTGCGTTCTTCGCGCGCTTGGGGTCGATCTTCAGCGCACGTCATTGGGTTCGCTTATCGTCGCGCTAGGCATTTTGGTGGACGACGCTGTCGTCGTTGGCGATATGATTTTGGTGCGTATGCAACGCGGAATGGATCGCAAAGAAGCGTGCGTAGAAGGCGCGAGTCGCGCGTCGATGCAGCTTCTCGGCGCTACGATCGTCGGCGCGCTCGCGTTCTGGCCCGTCTTCCTCTCCCCGAATATGACCGGTGAATACGCGGGCTCCCTCTTCATCGTGGTCGGCGTCTCCCTCATCATCAGCTGGTTTATCGCGATGTTGCAAACGCCGGTGGTCTACTACTGGTTCGTTAAGCCCAAGCCGACAAAAGACGGCGCCGACCCTCACGCGGGGCCCGTCTATCGCTTTTATCGTCGCACCCTTGAAGCGGCTTTGCGATTCCGCTATCTGACGATGTTAGGCCTCCTGATCGCCCTCTTCTTTGCGGGCGTAGGGTTTACGCATATTCCGCAAATTTTCTTCCCGCGAGCGCAACGCGCGCAGTTCATGATCGATTATTGGCAGCCGGAAGGGACGTCGATATCGCGCGTGTCGGAGGATTTGCGCAAGGTCGAGGATTATTTGGCGTCGCAAGAGGGCGTGACGAACGTCGCGAGCTTCATCGGCGCGGGCCCGCCTCGATTCTACCTTCCATACGAGCCGGAGCTGATGAATTCGAGCTACGCGCAGATCGTAGTGAACGTCGACTCGCTTGAGCGGATCGACGAGATCCTTGAACCGTGCGAGGAGTGGATGACGATTCATTGTCCGGAAGCGGAAGTTCGCGCGCAGCGTTTTGCGCTCGGTCCGACGACGAAATCGGAGGTCGAGGTGCGCGTTAGCGGCCCGGATCATAAGAAATTGCGACTCGTCGCCGATCAGGTCAAAGAGATCTTCCGCGCGGAAGAGGACGCGAAGTTTATTCGAGACGACTGGCGACAATACGTCGCGGATTGGCGTCCGAATTATTCGCAAACGAAGGGGCAGCAGGCGCTGATTTCACGAAGCGAGACCCTCTTGGCGCTCCGCTGGGCGACGAAGGGGATTCCTTGCGGATACTACGCCCAGGACGAAGAGCAACTTCCGATCGTTTTACGCGCCGCGCGCGAGGATCGAAACGATCTCGAGACGCTTCGCAATATCCCTGTGTGGGGAATCGGTCCCAAGAGCGTTCCTCTTTCGCAGGTTTGCGAAGGAATCCACTTCGATTGGGAACCGGGCGTCATCTGTCGTCGCGATCGAATTCCCACGATCACCGTCGGCGCGGATCCGATTCACGGCTCGTGGTCCGATCTCGTCGATTCCGTCCGATCAAAGTTGGAGAAGCTTGAACTACCCGAAGGGTATTCTATTGAATACGGCGGACAGCTGGAACGTTCGATCGACGCCACCAAAGCGCTCGTGGGCATGACCCCGATCGCCTTCCTATTCATGGCGATTATCGTCGTCGCGCTCTTCAATGGAATCATTCAGCCGTTGATTATCATCCTGACCTTCCCCCTTGCCCTTATCGGGATTACGCTCGGGATGCTCCTCCTCGGCAAGCCCTTCGGTTTCATGGCGCTTATCGGCGTCATGAGTCTGCTCGGAATGATGGTTCGCAACGGCGTCGTTCTGATGGATCAGATCGAGGAAGATTTGCGCAAGGGGTTGAGTCCCTACGAATCGATCGTCGATTCCTGCGTGGAAAGAATGAGGCCGGTGACGGTCGCCGCGTTGACGGTGATCGTCGGCATGATCCCGCTCTTAAAGGATCCGCTTTTCGATTCAATGGCGACTGCGATCATGTTCGGACTTATTTTCGGAACCGCGTTGACCCTGTACGTCGTGCCGATCTTCTATTCGATCCTCTTCCGCGTGAAAACGGATAAGAAGTCTCGAGCGCTAGCGCAAAGGGCGAAGAAGGACGCGGCTAAGTAAAGAGCCCGCGGTAGAGTTAAAATGAAAGAACGCGCGTCTTGAGATCAAGGCGCGCGTTCGACGTTTAATAGGTGGACGAAGCGGTTCCGTTCGGGGACAAGGAAATCGGCGCCCCCGCGGGAAGGGGACGAAACGCCGTCATGTATCCGAGCGTGAAAAGGTATTTTTTGACGTCGTTGAGGTACCCGAAGGAGTCGGGGTAGACGAAAACCGTGATCGTCGTGTCGTCGCGAACGTATTTCAGCAAGCGGTTGCGGAAGACGGAATCTGGATTCGAGAGCGCGTCGTCGACCGGTTCGCCGATCGAGTCGGACGTCGGGATACACTCGCCGTACTTGAAGTCGAAGTGGTAAGAGAGCCCGTCGCCGTTGCGATGCGTTCCCAGTTCGACGTAGTATTTGAAGACGTAGTTTTCAACGGGCCCGATCTTCTCTTCGAATTCACGCGGAGTAAGTTCGCCGCGATAATTCTTGAAGTTGAGCATGACGCGTTCTTGAAATTCGACGATGGGGACGTGCGAAAGCTTGCCGCTTTTCAGGCAGAAGAACCCTTCGCGCCCGTCTGCGACGCGTTTGGAGAGGGGCGTGGGGATATTCTCTAAGACGGTCGCCTTAGGACGCGCCGCGACAAGCGCTTCCTTTTCTTTGCGGAGCCTGTCGAGTTTCTGCTCTTTGTCGACGAGGGAACTCTTCAAATCGAAGCTTTCCTTTTCCACGGCGCTCTTCTTCAACGACTCGCTTTGAAAGAGCGCGTCGAGTTCCGACATGAGCGACACGAGACGACGATGCTCGGCGTCGACGTTTTCCGTCTGACGTTCGAGCGCGAGAAGTTGCTCGCTTGTCGTTTGCGCTTCCGCGCGGCTCGCGTTGAGTCGTTCCTCAAGCGTCTCAAGCTCCGTCACCGCGACGACGTACTCTTCCCGCGAACGCTCTTCCTCCGCGCTTAACGTCGATTTCGACTCCGCGCGCGCTTCCGAAAGCCCCGGCAACTCCGTCGACGCGTTTCGGACCCGCGTTCCCGCCACCATAATCAAGATGATTAACACCCCGACAAGGTTCGAGACGACGTCCAAAAAGGAATCCTGCCCATCCTCTAGTCGGTCTTCCGTCCTCGCGCGTCGCGCGATTTCTTTTCGTCTTCTTTTCATTCTTCTATTTCCGATCGGAACCGGCGTTCTCACTCCCTTGAGAAACGCACTTCCCCGCGCCGTATCTTAACGAAGAAGGAAACCTTGCGCAAGACCGTTCCCTCAACCTTTGACGCGCGACGTTCCGCGCGCTACAATGAAACGCGTCTTGTTATCCCTTGATTCTAGGAGGAGTTTCGTATGCGAAGTCTTGTGCGGTTCTGGATTGGTATCGGCGCGATCGTCGTCACTTTGACGATTTTTACGAACGACGCTGCGCGCGCGCAGGAAAAGAGCGCCGACGAGTTGGTCGCGCTACTTAAGAGCAAATTCATGACGGAGCGCGACGTCGCCGCCTCTCCGCGCTTCAACGTGATAACGTGCGATCAGTCGGGCCCGCGCCTTACGATCTACAAAGGGGGCGCCGATTGGAACGACCCCGACTCCGTCCTTTGGAATTGGGAACCTTCGGACTCCCTCCCCGCGTCTGAAGCGAAACGATTCTCCGCGATCGACGAATGCAAGCCCGCGTTGAGCGACTCTGCCGTCCTGACGAACGCCTCCGCGGGCGCGGTCGCCTTGATTCGTGTGAGCGATAAGAAAGTTTTGTTTTACGGTTTCGCGGGAGGCAACACGCATTCGGTCGCGCTTTTGCCGGATGGAAACGTCGTTTCCGCGTCGAGTACGGGTCGATACCTTGCGCTTTTTGCGACGCCGGAAGGGGGGAGAGAGGCGGACGCGGCGCCGACTCCGATTTATAAGCAGTATGAACTCGACCAGGCGCACGGGGTCGTATGGGACGCGAAAAGAAAGACGCTCTGGGCGTTAGGTCACGGGGCTCTTGTCGGATACGAGTATGTCGGTACGAAGAGCGAGCCGGATTTGCGCGAAATCTTTCGTCTGCCGTTAGAGGGGAAGTTGAGATCGGGGCACGATCTATATCCGGCGTACGGTTACGACGCGCTTGTGACGACGGACGGGGCGGGGATCAACGTTTTCGATCCGGAGAAAAGGACGCTCACGCGCGTAGCGGAATATCAGAATATCAAGAGCGTCTCCGTTTCGCCAGACGGAGAAACACTCGTGTTGCAACCGACGGAAGAATGGTGGTCGGAAAGCGTCTTATACGGAGACGCGTCGGAACGCGCGGCGGGAACGAAGAAGGGCGCGCGCTTCTATAAGGCGCGCTGGTTCGTTCCCAACCGCTTTAGCGAACCGGAATGACCCGACGTCACTTCCTTGGAGAGGGTGTGGGGGGCAAAACGTATTCGTAGTCCGTTTGCGCCGCGTTGGAGACGTAGTAGGGAGTCGTCGCCGCGTCGCCGGGGTACGGCGAGACGATCGGGTTGTAAGACGACTGCGGATTTGCCCCCGACGTCGGCGCGTTTTGCGACGCCCCTTCCGGCTGCGAGGAGTACCGATTGTTAATCGGGGACGAACCTGGAGACGACGCGTTGGGATACTCCGTATTGTTGAAGATCGCGGCGCCGGAACGCGCGCTTGAGTCGTAAAGCTCCGCGTCGCGCGGCATGTACAGGCTCTGGTCGGCGGTCGTCGAACCGTTTTGATCGTCGACGCGAGTCCATCCCATCGCGGCCATTTTGGCTTCGTTGAAGTTGAACGCTTGCTGCATCTCGGGGGGAGGCGTCGTCGTGATATTGCCGTTCGCATCCTGATAGAACATTCGGCCTTCCATCAACTCGGGCTGTTTTTCGAACATTTCCATCTCGTGCTCGCGATTATATCGAACGCGCTCTTCGTAGGCGCGACGTTCCTGGGCGATTCGCGCGGCCTCGCGCTGATACGCGCTTGGACGATGTTCCGCCGGTCGGATGGTCGAAGGGTTGTATCCGCGAGAAGGGGGCGTGAAGATCGAACGCTTCGCCGTCGACGGCTCCGGACGCGTTTGCGCGGACTGGAAGAGGACGGTGAACCCTTGCGTAAAGAGCGGGTTGAGCTGGAATTCGTTGGGGTTCGTCGGCGCGGGGATATATGGACGCGGCGCGGGCGCGGCGGCGCGTTCGACGTTCGAGACAAGGCGCACGTCGCTCTTTTTATCGCGCAGGTCACTCGCGGGGTCGAGGGTCGAGTCGCTCTTCTTGACGGTTGACTTCTCGTCCGTTTCCTTATTCTCTGTTTCGTCGAGAGATTCCGCGTCTTCCGACGCCGTATGGCGGATCAGTTGGGTAGATTCGCTTTCGGTCGCGTCGCTCGACTCTTTCGAATCGTCCTCCGCGGGTTCGGTAAAGGGCGCGGGCGTCTTAACGGGGCCAAGAGCGGAGCGAACCGCCTTGTTGTTGACGTCCATCGGGGAGGTAGTGACGTCGCGCCAGACGTTCCCCTCGGAGTCGCGCGCGACGGTACGAACGTAGAAGGGTTTCATTTCTTCGGGCGTCGCTGTCCACGAATAGCCGCTTTCTTCGACGTTTAAGTCTTCCGCGATGATCGTCCAGGGGCCGTTTTCGGAGGGACCTCGTTCAACGCTTAAGGATTTAATAGGACGTTGATCGGCGGCGTTGAGCTCCGACGGAGTGAACCATCGAACGGTCGCCATGAGAGCGCCGCTCGCCTTGCCGACGCCGAAGGAGAGATTCTTAAGCTTGCCGGGCCAGGCGATCGATTCGGAGGCTGGCTGCGTGTCCTGCGTGGAGGAGACGTTCGGCGCCTCTTCTTCCCCTTCGAAAGACGCGTTGTCGATAAGGAGCGACCCGGAGTCGTCCAAAGAGAGCGGAGGGGGCGCTTGGAGATCGTCGAGTTCCGAGAGTTCCTCGTGTTCCTTTACTGGCGCGGGCACGTCGACGCTTCGACTGGTCGAGACGGGGGTAAACGCGCCGTCGTTTAAAGACGTTTCGTCGGAATCGTCGGCAAGCGCGAAGCTCTCTTTTTGAGCGCCGAGACCTTGCGCAAACGTCATCGCGCGCGTTGAGCTGAAGGAGCGCTTTCCCGACTTGAACGTCGTCATGAGCGCAAACCAGTATTCCCCCGGATCAGGCGCTTCAAAGAGGAACTGCCTGCGCGAATCGCGGGTTGTGACGACCGCGTAGGGATACCAGGTTTCGCCCTTGTCGTACGAGCTTAGGAGCGTGATCGACTCCATCCCGTTGAGATCGGCTCCTTGTGGAAATACGAAGGGAAAGACGAATTGCGCGTTCTGAACCGACGTCGCCTTCCCCGTGGGGGCGGGGAGTTGAAGACGTTGTCCGGCGTTGGGGGCGAAGGCTCCGGTGACGGAGACTTTATTTGAAGAGGGGGAAAAACTCGCGTTTGAATTGTTGCCAGCGCCTTTGTTGTTATTTATAATAGATTGTGCGAGAAGCGCGTTGGGACGCAGGTCTTGCGACGCAACGCCGACGGCGCCCAAAAGCGCTAGACCTAGCATTGCGGAATGCGTAAGCTTAACGGCTCCTTTACGAGGAGCGTTTCGACGACGCGACGAACGAATTATCATCATAGTAACGACGCCTCCCGGCGAATAATTAAAGGTGGATTTTCGGCCTGACGCATCTCGCGCGACCTTATCGCCTGAATCGACTAGCGAGAAACGGAATATTATAATATTCCTGTAAATTACTCTTGCGTAAAATAGGAGGGATGGATAGGATTAAATTAGAGGAGCCGTTTTTCGCTACTATTGTAGGAAGCGTATTGAGGGTCTTTTCCTTGAGGAAAGGATCAGGTGGGTAATTATGGATCGTCTTCCAGGCTTGATACTTGGTTTTACAGGTCTTGCGATATTTGTCGCCGTCGCTTGGTATATCCTTGGCAACATTAGACGCGGTGGAAAAACCGAGGCGTCGATCACGGCCAACGAACAGTTGTCTCTCTTCGGGAGCATGTATGAACAAGGGGAGTTGACGAAAGAGGAATATCGCGCGATTAAGGCGGCGCTGGCGGAAACGATTTCGCTCGAGTCGGAGCGAATTAACGCGGCGAAAGAGGACGAAGCGGCGTCGCGCGCCGCGAAGTTGGAAGAACTTTTGAGCGGACGTTTGCGCTAGCTCCTTGCCGAATAAAGAATGACAAGATAGGACAAACAGGCTGGTTTTTTGTTTTTTATAGAGAGTTCCTTTAAAAACGAAAGAAACAACCGCAATTATTTTTTTGTAGAAAACGTTTGATACGGTCGATTTTCTGAAAACGCGTTTGAAGGCGAGCGTTTTAGTGGCGCGCCGAGACGCGTCGCGCGAGAGGGTTCGCGCCGCTTGAGGAATGAGAAAAGATGGAAAAAGAGTGAAAAACGTTGTTTTTTCCTTTTTTTGCAACGAATTTGCGAAAACTGCGTATAGTTCGTAGAACGCGTTTTTCTTATCAGCGGCGCCGCGCATGGAAGCGGAACGCTTAATGACTCGCGCGTTATAGGGAATCTTAGAGACGCTCGTTTTTGCGTTAGACGACGCGTCTGACGGAGGCTTCAATGATCGACGAACACGACGAAATTACCTGCGACGCTACGACTTCCGAGAATGTCGAGTCGAACGACCAACACGAGAAGGACGCTTCAAAGAATAACGCCCATTGTTCTTTTTGCAGGAAGAATTATCGCGAGGTCGGTCCCCTTGTCGAGGGCCCCAACGACGTCTTTATTTGTGAAGAATGCGTCGAACTCTGTTCGAAGATTTTAGGTCAAGAACGTCGACGACGAATCGGCAGAGGAAGCGTTTTTGCTAAAACGCCGACCCCGCGCGAGTTGCTGGAGAAACTCAACGACTACGTCGTCGGTCAAGACTATGCGAAGAAGACGCTTGCCGTCGCGGTTCACAATCATTATAAACGAATCAATTCTCTCACCGATCTCGACGACGTCGAGCTGGGAAAGTCGAACGTTCTTCTTCTGGGCCCCACGGGAAGCGGAAAGACGTTGATGGCGCAGACCCTTGCGAAGACGCTCGACGTGCCGTTCGCCATTGGGGACGCGACGACGTTGACCGAGGCGGGTTACGTCGGCGAAGACGTCGAGAACTTGATCCTGAAACTCCTCAGCGCGGCGGATTTTGACGTCGAGTTGGCTCAGCGCGGCATTATCTATATTGACGAGATCGACAAGATCGGCAAGACCAGCCAGAACGTTTCGATTACCCGCGACGTCTCCGGGGAAGGCGTGCAACAAGCGCTCCTGAAGATGCTCGAAGGAACGATTGCGAACGTTCCGCCTCAAGGGGGACGCAAGCACCCCGAGCAACAGTATATTCAGGTCGACACGTCGAATATCCTCTTCATCTGCGGCGGGGCGTTTGACGGACTGGAAAAGATAATCGAAAATCGTCTTGGAAAGAGGCGGATCGGATTTGGCTCTTCGGAGACGGCGGAGGACACCGATTTGAATTCCGGTAGCGTCGCCGGACGTTTAGGGGCGACGGAGCGCGAATCGATCCTCGAGAAGACGACGTCGGAAGACCTCTATGAATTCGGACTCATTCCGGAACTTGTCGGACGCCTTCCGGTCGTGGCGTCCCTTGCGTCGCTAGACGTCGACGCGCTGTGCAAAGTCCTTCGCGAACCGAAGAATTCCCTCGTCAAGCAGTATCAAAAACTCTTTGCAATGGAGAACGCGACCCTCGAATTTTCCGACGAAGCGCTACGCGTCATCGCGGAGACGGCGTTAAAGCGTCGCACCGGCGCAAGAGGTCTGCGCTCCATTATCGAAGAACTGATGCTTGAACCGATGTTTTCGCTCCCGGACGTGGGTTGCGGGGCGCATTATTACATCACGAAGGAGATGGCGGGTGGCAAGGTTCCGGTTGAGCCGACGGTGAGCGAACGCTTGAAATCCGCGTGACGCCGCGTCTCTTGCAATGGAATAGAATTTTGCTACAATGGCGTCCGTAGCATGAAATTAGCGAGCGCGTCGAGAGGCGCGCTCTTTTTAAGAAGGTCTTTTTGCCAGCAAAGCGCTCAAGGAGTGTTGCCATGAAAATTGTATTCGCCGCCGATCCTTTCGCGATTGGTCTTCGTAACGCGATTGTTGAACATTTGGAAAAAGCGGGCCACGAGGTGATCGATTACGGCGCGTCTGAAGGTAATACGGACATTCAGTATTACGAGAGCTGCGTAAAGGCGTGCGAGGCGTTGCAGAGAGGCGAAGGAGAACGCGGTATCCTTCTTTGCGGAACGGGTATGGGAATGAACGTGATCGCGAATCGCTTCCAAGGGATCCGCGCGTCCGTCGTGGAATCCGTCTTTGCGGCGCGCATGTGCCG
>CAVGEG010000089.1:0-1175 GCA_963628165.1 Paratractidigestivibacter sp.
AAGGTGATCCCCTGAGCGCATTTGGTTCAATCATTGGCGTTAATCGTACTTTGGATGAGGAGTGCGCTAACTATCTCGCGCAACCAGGACTCTTTGTCGAGGCGATTTTGGCTCCCTCTTTTACTCCTAAAGCGTTAGAGATTCTTACCACTGTACCCAAGTGGAAGTTGAACGTGCGTCTTCTTGAGGGAGGCGGAGAAGCCTTTAGCCCGACGGATAAGGGATGGGCTTGGCGTCCCCTCGTTGGCGGGGCGTTATTGCAGGATGCTGATACGGAAGCTGATCCGGAAGTCGACTGGCGAGTTGTCACCGAGACGTCCCCGACTGAGGAGCAACTTCGGGATTTGCGCTTCGCATGGGCGATGGTTCGGCATGTGAAGTCGAACGCTATTGTGCTTGCAAAAGACGAAATGCTGGTCGGGGTTGGCGCTGGGCAGATGAGTCGCGTCGACTCTGTGGAAATTTCTGTGAAAAAGGCTGGCGATCGCGCTAATGGCGCTGTTTTAGCGTCGGACGCCTTTTTCCCATTTGCTGATGGGATCGAAGCGGCGAAGGGCGTTGTTGCTGTGATTCAGCCTGGCGGTTCCAAAAGAGATCAAGAGGTGATTGACGCCTGCAATCGACTTGGAATTTCGATGATCTTTACCGGGAGAAGACATTTCCGTCACTAATCTGAGTTGACGCGAATCTGGGAGTTATGTGAATTCCTAGAGATCCGTCTTCATAATACGCATGGAGGAACACGAAAAGTTGCATTGATTCCTCGAGTTTAACAGTTGTATTTGGGTTTTCTCGAAATCCCTAGTTTATAGGGGTTTCGAGATTTTTCTTTTCTACTTGTTTTTATATAAAACTCGTTTAGTCTATAGTTAAATTGATAATCTGCTCGTGTAAGATGGAGTAGCCGATTCGGATGGAAAGAATAATAGCTTCGAAAATTATAAAGTACACCTCCCGGTTATTGGAATATGTGGAAGGTTCTTGTTTTGCCGCCGAAGAGATGCTCCATTTGGCGAAGCGTGTAAAAGAGCTTGAGGCGCCTCTTACCCTTTTCGATGAACGTTGTTGCAAAAATGCGCGTGCTTCAAGAGAGTTGGATCAAATTATTGACTTCTGGCTTGGCAATTTTTCTCCAGACGCACGGCTAATTTTTCGGGAAACGATATTGTCAGGAT
>CAVGEG010000089.1:1185-12499 GCA_963628165.1 Paratractidigestivibacter sp.
GTCAGGATCGAATCGAATTAAAGATCGACTGGTCGGTAAGGTTTCAGATACGACGCAGTTGCTATTGTCTTTTTTTTCTATTCCAGTTGGCATAATAAGGGAATTTCAAGTTAATTTCTCTGTTTATGATAAAGAAGCGTTGTTGCGGTCTTTGCAGGGAGGATGTTTTTCTCGTCCAGGTTTAATCTCCATCGAAGAAGAACAGCTCTATTTATCTGAAATCCTTAAGGGCGCGAATCCTTTAACGAGTTTGGCTGGAAATTTGGATTTAGAAGACGTATACAAAGAATGCCTTGAAGAACCCGCTGACGACGTTTCAAATCCAGAGTTGCTTTTTCTTGCGAATGCTGATTTCTTAGCAGATTTGATCATTCAAGATATTAACAACACATTTGATAAGATTTCAGAATCCGCGAGCAGTATGGTTACGTGGGGAAAAAAGAAAGCGCGGGATTGGGGAAGGCTTTTTATACATTTTATGGGTAAAGACGTTCCTTCGCCTCGCTTCGAAGACGGGTCGTTGAACGACGTCGCCGAGGACTTTTCTTTATTGGGCAATAATTTGAATGTCGAAAAGGTCGGCCCTCTTAGAAGAAAGTCCCCTGTCATAGATAGATTGGACTTCTTAGTCGATGCGGATTGGAAACAGCGTGAACAGGTTTTCGCTCTTATCAAAAAGGCGAATTTTGTCGCCAAGGTGATCAGAGAGCAAAGCGTTAAATTAACCGTTCAATTGGATCCAAGCTTTGCTGTTTTGCCATACAACAATAGACGTACTCCTAGCCTGGAAATTAATTTCTATTGCGCCTCACCTTTTATTAAAGGCTCTGTTGAAACTCTTCTGACTTCAGCCCCAGCGCATTGGAAAATGTTGCAGTCCCGCGCTTCGGCTAAAGGTTGGAATTTAACGTCGGTCGGCCTGTACGACGGAGTTTTTCGCCTTGCTTCAAGAACGGCGGATCATCTCTATAATCGCCTGGGGCTTCCTTTTATTCCACCCGAGCTAAGAGAGGGAAAGGTGGAACAGGAGTGGGTAAAAAATCAGAGACCGCGTCTAGTCGTCAACGAGGATTTACGAGCTGATCTTCACATGCACACGACATTTTCTGACGGAACGGGAAGTGTTGAAGAAATGGTTGAAATGGCACGATCTTTAAACCTTGAGTATATTGCTTTAACGGATCATACGCAGAAGGTCGTTATTGCCAATGGAATGTCAGATATCGATATTTTAAGGTATTGGAATTTTCTTGACGAATTTAATTCCAAACTCAAGCAACAAAATATTACTTTTCGAATCTTAAAAGGCGTAGAGGTAGATATCCGAGAAAATGGTGATTTAGATTTAGCCGACGAGACGTTAGCTCAGGCTGATTGGGTGGTGGCAAGCATTCATTTTGATAAGAGACAACCTAGGGAACAAATAGAGGCGCGATATTTGAAGGCAATGAAGTCGCCGTATGTCGACGTTATTGCTCATCCAACTCAGCGGATTATCGGAAGCGAGTCGGCGATGGACGTTTCCGTTAAATTTTTATGCGAGAATGCTCAAAAATATGGGAAATGCTTGGAATTAAATAGTCAACCTCGTAGACTTGATCTTATTTTTGAAGGGATTGCGCTAGCCAAACAATACCACGTTCCTATTGTTATTTCTTCAGACGCTCACCGGCCCGAGCAAATGTCTTATTTAAGGTTTGGGGTCGAACAGGCTCAACGAACAGGGTGCTTACCCTCGGATATATTGAATACATTACCGCTTAGCCAGTTCCTGGATCGACGCCCAACTCAGAGACATAGAGGTAGCGCTTCAATTTGATGGAAGACGTCGCCATTTTTCCGTATAAATTAATGTGCGTTTTCAAGCATAGGTCACAGTAATGATTTACCGTTCGTGTCAATTGGTTGGACGAATTTGCGTCTTGGGAATATTGTTTTTAGGTTCGTGGAGAAATGGCGCGTTTGAACCTTCTTATCTGCGTTGGCTCCTCTACCTTGTTGTTGGAGCCGCCGTATCCGCAATATTAAGTCTATGGTTTTCTCCTCACAGATTCCGTAAGCAAAATAATTATTGGCCAGGACTTATCGTTTCTATACCTTTGACGCTTGCGCTTGGTCTTGGCTTATTTCAGATTACTCCCTTGTCTAGGGAACTTATGGAAAATCTCTCTCCTTATGTTCTCCAGCTGAAAGATATCTGCTTGCCGTCTCAAGAGGAGTGGATTTCGAATCAACAGGGCGTTGATATACCTTCGACTAATGACTCTGCTCCTATGGGTGAAGATTCAGGCATACTGGAACATGCCCGTTTGCTCGACGATGAACTTAGTGAGAATTTATCAAGCGCTCATCCTCGAGCAGCCGTTCAAGACTGGGGGGAAACGATTAGCATATATCCGATGGCTACGCGGCAAAATTTACCTACTTTCTGGGCAGCCTTTCTTCTTTTCTCATCGGTTGTGATCTTATTTAACACCGCCAAAGCGCGCGCTTTTTTGCTTTCCATGGTTACTATCCAGGGAGTTGTTTTTGCTTTAATTTGTATCGCCTTGCGTTCCAATCCTGACCTTATTGATATTAAAGCGTTAAATTTATGGTGGTTAGAGAATAACGTCGCAACTTTTGGCACTTATGTTAATAAAAATGCGGCAGCCGGGTACTTGGTTCTTTGCTTAGGCGCAAGTCTATACTTTGTAGCGTTTGAAGTCGCTTTAGCGGCAAAACGTGAAAGAGACGAGAGACAGAACCGCCGTGTCGAAGAGGAGTTAGCACATGCGACGGCTGGCGTTTACGAGTTCTCTCGCGACGCCAATTGGAAAAGGTGGCTTGGCGACTTCTTCAATATATTTGGGAAAAAGCTGGGACTGAGCTTAGCCGTTTCTGGTTTGTTGTTTGCCTCTATCTGCGCATCGCTTTCTAGAGGAGCTACAATTGCCGCTTTCGTGGTAATCGCCTTTGTGATTCTTGGAATTTTATTGATTCATAAAGAAGTCAGAAGACTGTGGTTTATTCCTGCGGCCATTCTTTTAGTAGCGTTGGGAACATTAGTTGCAGTTAGTAAACATGAAGACGTCGACGAAAGAATGTCGACTTTAGTAGAGGTCGACGAGAGTGGCAAGACTGCTATTGAGAGTGATTTAAGATGGGATAATTGGAAGAGCGCTTTTAAAACTTCATCATCGTATCCATGGTTTGGATCGGGGCTTGGAACTTACTCTCTCGCCAATTATACAAATGACCAAATGACAAAAGAGGGCAAGCTCTTTTATTTTGCTGAGAATACGTTTGTTCAAACGCTCTTAGAAATGGGCAGACTCGGTCTTATTCTTCTTCTGACCGCGTATCTATTATTGGCTTGGTTGATTGCTCGAAACCTCCGTGGAAGGCATAGTAATGCGACGCGCGCTTTTGCTTCCTCTGGAATTGCTGTTTTAGTAGGACAAATGATATCGTCGTTATCCGATTTTGGCATATATCTGCCCGCCAATTTGCTACTGTTCTCAATGCTATGTGGGGTCTTTGTTGCTCGTCAAGGGAAAAGTGAATCTGTAAAGTTGAGGAAGAGCGGTGGTTCTCAAGAAGTTATTCACAAGTTACTCGAACGTGAAAAGAAAGTCGAACGCAATGAGCGAATCGGGTTAGTCGTCATTTCCCTTCAAGTTGTTTTGTTAGTCTGTGGGTCTCGTTGGTTTTTCAAGGAAAATGCAGATTATATTACAAGACGAGATTTGATGAGGACGGCGAGCTTTTCAGACGAGCAGATCGCCTATATGAAACCTGAGTCGCTGGATTCTATTATTGAAGACTTTCAAACTTTTATCAGCGGCCGGGACGACTGCTTTGAAATACGAATGCGTCTAGCAAATCTACAACTTGCACGTTTTCGTCTGGGGTATAAAGCGCTGCTAATGAACGAGGAGCCGTCTGGGGACGAAAATGAGTTGTGGAACAGAACTCAACCGGATTTGTATCTTCGAACTTTTCTAGACTATCAAAGTTGCGGAATGGGTATACCTGTCAAGCGTTTGCGAGATAAAGAGTTAGTAAAAGAAACTTTCCCAGAAGTTACGTATAACCTCTTAGTTGCAAGAAGAATTTGCCCGATAAACCCTTCATCATACGTCGGATTACTTGGAACGTTTCCACTGGCCTCTGAAATGACTTTGGAAGACGAGTGCGCTCTGGTTCAGCTCTATGTTCATATCATGGAACTGATGGCTCCATATGACTCGATGAATATGCTCATCGCAGGATATAGACTGGGAGGTTATCAATTGTGGGGGTTACAAGATTCTATTCTTGAAAAGACGATGGCGAATTCTCCCTCGCTCGCTCCTCAGGTTTTAAATATTTTAAGAGAATGTCGAACCGACCTTGATTTAAAAGAAACGGTGGGTAATATTTTTCCTTCTGATCCTATGGCGCTGTGTCAAACCGTGACGTCGCAGAAGAATAATCGTGATTCACCTGCTTTTGACGCTATTGTTAATAGGACTAGAACCTATTTTGACAGCGTTGTCGAGAACGAACGGGATTCTTCGTTCTATTACTGGTCTGGGTATTTCTATAATACTCTTGGCGAGTATGAATCGGCGGTAGATTTGTTAAAGAAGGCGTATGAGCTTGATGAAAAAAACGACGAGGCGTTCTTTTTATGCGCTAGAATCTTGTGTGATAAAAATAGCGTGCTAAATCGAGAACAAGAATGTGTCGACATGCTTGAGGCATACTGTTTGACGCATCATGGATCCAAACAATGGAAAGCTTCGAAATTGCTAGAGAAAGCCCATGATAATTTAGTTAGGACTAAAGCGCGCCAAGAGGCAATCAGGAGTTTAAAGGAAGGCAAATAGGGAGTTGCTTTTATCGAATAATTCTGAAGAATGACAACGTCGTTAGAATCAAACAATCGGACGCTCTTACCCTTCCTCTTTGGCCGTTGATATTTACTGGGAATGTACTGTTTAGTTTTGGATCGAGTAAAGAATGCGTGAGTATTATTTTTTTGCCGTCGATATTGGCAATACATGTACCAAGGTAGCTATGTGGTATATTTCTGGGCTCCTGCCTCCTCCAAAACCTGAAAAAGGAACGTCCATTCCTTTGCCTTCTTTGGAGTTTTCCGATGCCACGACGGAGTTTGACGAGTTGAAAAGTCAGTTGTTGAGTCTTAAACCGGACATGCCGTCTTGTTGGTATGTGTCCAGCGTGAATGAGCGGAAAACAGATAGCTTTAAAGAAATAGTAAGGCGAAGTCGACCACAAGATGAAATTACGGTTTTGTCAATCGGTGATCTTCCCTTATCAATTCGCTATGACGATCCTCATAAATTGGGAGTTGATCGAGCTGTTGCGGCGTATGCTGGAATTAGGTTAATAGGAGTTGGTCGTCCCTTTTTAGTGGTTGACGTGGGAACCGCTATGACTATTGATTATGTCGACGCCGAAGGCGTTTTTAGAGGCGGAGCTATTTTGCCCGGCCCAAGGTTAATGACAACTTCGTTGAATAAAAACACCTATAAATTGCCTTTGCTGACAGATATAGAGAATCGTCTTAGAGGACAAGGGACTGAAGGCGTTCCTGCGTATCCGGCAACAGAGACTCACGAAGCAATTAAATTGGGAGTTATATACTCTCAGGTAGGGGCAATTTGTTCTTTCTATTGGAAAGTAAGACGAACTATTCTAGAGGAAGGAGGAGACGCTGAGTCTTTTTCCATTCTTCTTGCAGGAGGCGATTCATCTCTGATCCAAGAAATGGTTCTTCGCTGTTTTAAAGATTTAGACTTTAACCTTGTTTCTAACTTGCCTGTTCCTACAATTACTATTGAGCGCCACCTGATCGTAAATGGCCTGTACGAACTTAACTTTTTGCGCTAGAGAAGAATATGAGAGAGTTAACAGATTCCGTTGTACGTGCAATAAAAGAATTTGAACGATTGCCAGGAATAGGTAAAAAATCAGCAGAAAGGATAGTTTATTTTCTTCTTAAGGCGGCGCACGAAGACGTTTATTCCCTCGCAGACTCTATACGCGTTATGAAAGAAAGGGTGCGGTATTGCAAGTGTTGTTTTAATTTGGCTGAGGACGAGTTTTGCGATATCTGTCGGGACGAATCGCGCTCTCGATCTACTATTTGCGTTGTTGAACAAGCGCGCGATCTGGTGGCGTTGGAAAAAACGGGACAGTATCACGGTATGTATCATGTTTTGTTGGGGGAAGTTGCTCCCTTAGAAGGCGTTACCGATCGACAATTAACTATAGACGCGTTGATGGAACGCTTGCGACAAGGCCATTTTACTGAAATTATCATGGCAACTAATCCGACGCTTGAGGGGGATGGCACCGTGCAGAGCATCATGGGACGTCTCGCTGGAATGGATATAAAAATAACGCGTCTTGCCAGAGGAGTAAGTTCTGGATGTTCATTGGAATTTGCCAATAGCGAAATATTATCTGACGCTCTTCGTGGACGACAGCGTATGGTATAAGACTAGTTTCTACGCATCTGGACAAAATAAAATTTTTGAGTTGTTAGACAAGCGGTTTAGCGTTACAATGAGAGAGGCGTGTGACGTTGACGTTAAATTTATTGTTCACTTAATTGTACTTGCCGTATAAGTAGGAGGACAACATGGGTGTTTCTAAAAACGGGATGAATTCTAAGATTGATAGACTATATGAGAAGAATCCCGAGTTGAAGACAGCTGTTGAACAAATTGAGAAGATGTACGGGCAGGGGGCGATCATGCCTTTGGGATTGGATCGATCTCCGTGTCTGGAGGGAATCTCAACGGGATGTTTGTCCCTAGACCTAGCTTTGGGGGGGCATGGGATTCCGAAGGGAAGGATCGTTGAGATATTTGGACCCGAATCAAGCGGTAAAACGACGCTGACACTCCACATTGTTGCGCAGGCTCAAAAGGCGGATGGCGTTGCGGCTTTTATTGACGCTGAACATGCCTTTGATCCTAGTTGGGCGAAGAGACTTGGGGTTGATTTGGAGGCGTTGTTAGTCAGCCAACCGAGTAGTGGCGAAGAGGCGATGAGAATTGCTGAAATGTTGGTGAAAACCAATGCTGTCGACGTGGTAATCGTTGACTCCGTCGCCGCTCTTGTGCCTGAGAAAGAATTGCAAGGCGACATCGGGGATCAATACGTCGGTTTGCAAGCTCGCCTGATGAGCCAGTCGTTGAGGAAATTGACGGGCGCTATTTCGCGTAGTAAAACGGCGGTGATTTTCATCAATCAAATAAGAGAAAAGATTGGGGTCATGTTTGGTTCCCCCGAGACTACGCCGGGCGGTAAGGCTTTAAAGTTTTATTCGTCTTGCCGTATCGACGTTCGCCGCGTTGGTCAGTTGAAGGAAGGCGATGAAATCGTCGGTCAACGCGTGAAAGTTAAAGTCGTCAAAAATAAGGTCGCTCCGCCATTTAGGGTTGCCGAATTCGACATGATGCACGCTAATGGGATTAGCTATGAAGGCGACCTGTTGGACATGGCGATTCAGAAGAAGATTGTCACCAAATCTGGCTCCTGGTTTAAATATGGTAGCGAACAACTGGGGCAAGGTCGTGAAAAAACACGGGCGTATATGCAGGACAACCCAGAGTTCTGTGAAATGTTGAAAAATCAACTTCTGGAAATCATTGCTAAGGAGTTAGAAGGAGGCGTCGCTCAAGAGGAGCCGACGTCTGAGCCTGAAGAAGAATTTGACGAAGGCAATGAGGCGAACTGATTTTTTTCTCAAGCTTAGCGAATAAAGGGGGCGGGGAGTTTTTCTGTCCCCTTTGTTTAATACATACGAAGGCCTTTTCTCCGATTTTATCCTTAAAATCGCTTCACTATCGTCCATTTCAGACGTTGTTCAATGTTACTTTGGAATGCATTCTATTCAATACCAATGCTTGGGAGCCAATCCGGGGCGCTCATACATCATAAGATATTATTTTGACGGGCGCTTTTAAAGTTGGTGTAAACAATGATAATACTTCGCCTGTTTATATAGTCTTATGATAATATAGGACGATGAGTATTGTGATATGAAATAGGATGGTATTCTATATCAAAGACAAATGATGAAGCGCTACAAATTTAGACTGGCAAATAAATTAGACAATAAAGTAAAGAATGCTTTTTGTCGTAATTATTGCTACGTGTTGAAGTCGTACTTTTGAGACGGCGAGGGTGAAAAACACTCTTGGGGCGTTTTATGTGAATCAAGATCATTTCGCTACGAATCATAATGAAACAGACTATTTCATCGATGATTTTAGCAGAAAATAAGGCCGTTTATGAGGGAATCTTTTTTTAAAAAGTCCGGTGGATTTCTTGTAAGATTAGAGCTAAAATATATAATGCTTGAAGCGTGTTGCGCTCTGTTTATCCCCATGAAATTGGTTGGTATGGTTGAAATCAGGCGCAACAAATAACGCTGAGTTCCTTCGTTTTGATTGGATGGTCCCCATCATTTCGTCTCCTTTTAGCGCGCTGTCGTCATAGGAATTGTTGTAGGGATTGTTGTTAAATCATACATGGAATTAGAGACGACATATTGACGAAGCGGTCGTGAGACGCTTTGTTTATCAACATAGTACGAAATAGGGAATGGATTGTGAATAAACTCAACTTCACGACTTCTGAGAATGTTCGAAGGGGTATTGATGAACTGCGTAAGATGGTCGAGGGTAAACTTGTGTCCAACCCACAAGGGGTGTGTCCGGTTGTCATGGCCAGTGAAATTGTAAAGCGCTACCTTGTCAATGAGGAAGGTCTTATTGAACCCTTTCGTACCCAATTACTAGAATTACAAATTATTCTAAATAAATTTTTAAAGGATCAGGCAACTCTTGAAGACGTTGTATCCGTGGAGCAACTTGTTAGTTCAATGGTTGCTGGGGCTGATCCTCAGATCTTAGATCTCGTGAATGTTTTGCGCGTCTGTGTTACAGGTTTTCGTCAAGATTTTGAAGTGCATGTTAGGGCACATCGTTGTTTGTTGGATCGTCAGCCCCCCGTTCCCTGCGTTAGTCTTTGTCCTGCCCATATCGATATTCCCGGTTACCTTGCTCTGATCAGAGAGGGACGCGCGGACGATGCTGTACGGCTGATCAGAATGGAGAATCCTTTCCCAGCCGCATGTGGTTATGTTTGCGAGAGACCTTGCGAAAAACATTGTCGCCGAGGATTAGCGGACGAACCTCTGAATATTCGCGGTTTGAAGAGGTTTGCCGTTGACAACGCTGGAGACGTTCCTCAACCGACTCCGCTTCCAAAGACGGGAAAGAAAGTCGCCGTTATTGGCGGTGGGCCTGGAGGACTCACAGCCGCGTATTATCTCAGATTAATGGGGCACGACGTCGTTGTTTATGAGATGCGCGACCAACTTGGCGGTATGTTGCGTTACGGAATTCCGGCGTACAGATACCCTCGTGCAGTTCTTGACGCGGAGATTTCCTCGATCGTAAGCTTAGGAATTGACGTTAAGCTTGGCGTTAATGTTGGGGGAGACGTCGATTACCTCCAACTACGTAAAGAGTATGACGCAATGTTCATCGCTATCGGCGCTCATGTTGATAAAAAGCTAGGATGTCCTGGGGAGTCGAGTGACGGAGTTATTCCTGCCATTAGGCTTTTCCATGAAATCGGCGACGGCAGAATACCCGATTTCACGAATAAGAAGGTTGTCGTAATTGGCGGTGGAAACGTCGCGATGGACGCCACTCGTAGCGCCGTTCGTTTTGGCGCTAGTTCTGTTGTTTGCATCTATCGCCGTCGTCGAGAAGACATGCCCGCTTTACCTGAAGAGGTTCGTGGAGCATTGGCAGAGGGCGTTTCTCTCATGACTCTTCATGCTCCTGTTAGAATTGAAGCGGATGCAGAAAATCGTACGCAAGCCATTTGGGTAAAACCTCAAAATCTCGAATATGACGACAAGGGAGGGCTCCCCCGTCCAATTGATTCTGATAGACCTGAAGTGAGGGTTCCTGCCGACTTTATTATCTCAGCTGTAGGTCAATACGTGGATTTAGGCCCATTAAACGACGAGTCTCTTTCTATCGATAGAAAGGGGGAAGTAACGTCGTCTGCCTCAGCGCTTCTCTCCGAAGTTAGTGGAATTTGGGCTGGTGGGGATTGCGCTACTGGACCTTCTTCGGTAATCAAGGCAATTGCAATGGGGAAATCTGCCGCTATTAAGATTGATAGGTTTTTGGGGTTTGAGCATTCCCTCTCTTGTGGCGTATCGTTCCCTGTTCCGAGATTGTATCAAAGCGATGCTTCATTGTCTCATCGCGTGGAAGCCGATGAGCTTGACCCTTGTACTCGCAAGCGAAGCGACGAATGCGTAGAGTTAGGCTTGCTAGAAAATGATGCGAAATGTGAAGCGGGAAGATGTTTAGGATGCGATCATTTTGGCTATAAAGTATCCCGAAATTAGTTCTCGTTTAACTGTGTAATGGGGAAGTAAGGAAAATGGGGAATAAGAAAACTACCCCCGTCTTATTTACTTTTCCACTCGTTTTCTAGTTGCCTTTTAAGAGATGAATAGGTTATGAAATGTACGTATAAAACAACTAGAACTTGTTCTCAACGGATTGATTTTTCAATTGTTGACGGTAGATTACATGACGTGAGCTTTACGGGGGGATGTCACGGAAATCTTCGAGGAATTGCAAGGCTTGTCGAAGGACAATAAGCTGAAGACGTTGTCGCTCGACTGAAGGGAATCGCTTGCGTCTCTAAAATAACTTCTTGTCCGGAACAATTGGCCTGTGCGATTTAAGAGACTTTATTGTCTTCGGCCAATTAGAGGGCGCAGGATTCAAAAGGGGGAACATTTATCAGACTTAATGATTAACAGTGTTCCCCCTTTCTTGTCGTTATGAGACCTTTGAGGCTGGTTCTGTGATTTTATGTGGATAAATGTGTGGTCTTCTTTTGTTTTCCGGTATTGGCGTTAGGGGAATTTGTGTCACGTTCTGTCGATAGCGCTACCTATTGGTTCAACTCTTTTTGTTATAAGTCTCTCTTTCTTGGAATTCTGTTATTGATAATTGGTGTTCCAGCGATCGCATTAGAATCAGCTCACCCTATTTCGGACAGTTCCATCCAGATATTTCTATATTCAGAAAATAATAGGAATTTAGAGACGGATATCTTAACGACTTGCACACGCGAAACGATAGCGTCTGATATTCTTGGTGAGGCATTGGAAAAAAGCGGAAGTCTTTTATCCAAAAGAACAGTGGTTATTCTCATCGCGCCGCTCGCTTTTAAGGATATAGCCGAAAAATGGATTGAGTATAGAGCGTCT
>CAVGEG010000090.1:0-2422 GCA_963628165.1 Paratractidigestivibacter sp.
CCCTTTCTTTATACGCGTTTTATAATCATTTCTTGAAGAAAAGGCAAGGGGACGCGGCGCGTTGCGCCGTATTTCGCGGTCGCGTCGAGGAGTTGAGACGGCGTTTTTTAAATCTTTCTTGAAAATGTCGCGATAAAAACGCCGCGTTTTTAAAACGTCGTTAATTATCGGCGCGTTTGCGCGGCTTTTTCTTCGACGCGACGCTCTGAACGACTTTCGCCACGTACTGCGCGAGGTTGACGGGGACGGCGTTTCCGATCATTTGTTCGACCGCCGTTTTCGTTCCGATCCATTTGAAGTCGGGAGGAAAGGTCTGAATCAACGCTCTTTCGGGGGTGGCAAGGGCGTGAAGGGAGTCGGAGACGGCGCAGGAATCTTGCGGATGGCCGGGATAGCCTTTCGGAATCGGACGGTTGACGCCGCGCATCGTCGGGGCGGGTTCGTCGATCGAGAAGACGGCGCGTCGTGTGTAGTTGCGCGGGTGACGGTAGTAGAATTCGAAGCCTAGAGAGTCGCCGAAATAGTCGCGTAGGGTCATGGGCTTTTCGGAAAGTCCGGCGGCGAATTCGTCGAGCGCGAATCCGTCCTCTTCCTTCAGCTTTCCGAAGCAGATGAACCTCTTTCGCTTCTGAGGGGCGCCGCAGAAGCTCGCGTCGAGAGTGACTTCCGTCAGACCGTATCCGGCCTTTTTGAAGATAGCGCGCGCGTCGGCGTAAGCGCGACTTCTTCGGGCTCTGTCGACGTTCTCCATGACGAAAAACTTAGGTTTGACGGCGGCGACGATGAGCGCGTACGCGTCGGTGAGCGCCGCGCGCCCCGTTTCGGTGCGCTTGCCCGCGTGCGAAAAGTCTTGGCACGGGGGGCCGCCGATAATGACGTCGGGACGGATCTTTCGAATTTGTTTCACGGAGGCTTCGACGTTGGAAAGGTCGGTTTTGAAGATCGGGTGGTCGAAATTTGCGGCGTAGCAATTGACGGCGGGGGCCCATGAATCAAAGGCGGCGAGGATCGTAAAACCCTGTTTTTGGAACCCGAGGGAGAGTCCTCCGCAGCCGGCAAAAAGATCAACCGCATTCATGTTCAACCCCTTTTCTTTTGAAGCGTCGGCAAATCGTCGACGCGGAGGTCGACAAATGAACGTAACGCTCTCATTATACGCGAAAGTTTTTCTTCGAGAGACGACTCGCGAGAAAAATGCTTGGATTCGTCCGAAATTCGTTATTCGTCTGGGGGTACGTAATTGGCGTAGAGCTCTTAGTATTAAGCAAAGTGATGATGAAACATTCATTCTAACGGGTTCTTATGAGTTTTGATTAATTAACTAATTTTAAAAATCCCCTATCAATTTTTTAAATGTCGCTTACAATTGGCGTCGACCAGGCGTCGATACCCTAGTTTAATAGTTTAGATTCGCGATCAAATTTCGCGTCACATGCTTGTAAAAGTGAGGAGAATCACATGTTGACATTATTTAAAAAACACGGTGGCTTTACTCTGGTCGAATTGTTAGTCGTAATCGCGATTATTGGTATCTTGATCGGTCTGCTCTTACCGGCGGTTCAAGCGGCTCGCGAGGCTGCGCGTAGAATGCAGTGCACGAACAATCTGAAGCAATACGGATTGGCGTTACAGAATTATGCGGACGCGAATCAAGGCAAATTCCCGTATGGGAACGGCGTATTTCTCGGACTTCAACGCACGTCTGGCGGCCCGGCGAGCACGGGAGCTCAAGTCTTCTTACTTCCTTATATGGAACAGCAGGCTTTGTACGACGAATTCTTAGAAGAAGCGCGTAACGCGTCGGATAAGGCGCTTTACCATTTGGACGTCTTTAAGATGGCGCAACGCGGCGGCCCGATCCCGAACACGACGTGTCCTTCGGACGGCACGGCGCAGTCGACCTCGGACGACGGGGGTAACGGAACGTACGGCAATATTCGCGGTTCGTACCTCACCTGCTGGGGCGACAACATGGGCGACGCGGTCGTCGGCACGGGAACGACAGCGGACGTGACGAATCCTCCGAAGAGCCCTTATAAGCGCGGCGTTTTCTGCAATTGCGATTGGGGTAGCATCGCGGCGTGCACGGACGGAACGAGCAACACCCTCGCGTTTAGCGAAGGGGTCGGTCGTCCTCGCGAACAGCTCAAAGGGATTTTGCTCATCTCTACGTCTCTCGGTTCGCAGAGCGCGGGTTGCGCGTCTTCCGTCATGAATAAGGGGAACTACTCGACGGACGGCGTCACCTTCACGGGCGGCGGCGGCGTCGGTTGGGTTGACAGCTATCGCGCGGTCATGTTCGGCTTTGGTCATTGCCGCTATTCCGGTTTCAACACGATTCTTCCGCCGAACTTCCCGTCCTTCGAATACGGTTGGGAAGTTCAAAACGGCTGGGGCGCGTTCGCTCCGTCGAGCAATCACT
>CAVGEG010000090.1:2432-11966 GCA_963628165.1 Paratractidigestivibacter sp.
CACTCTGGCGGCGTGAACGCGGCGCGCGTCGACGGTTCGGTAACGTTCATTTCCGACACGATCGACACGAACGGCTCGACGGCGACCTGCGTCACGAGCGGGAAATCCCCCTTCGGCGTTTGGGGCGCGTTGGGAACGAAGAACGGCGGCGAAACGACGTCGCTCTGATAGGATGGAGGAGTATACCTATGAGGAAACTTTGCCTTTGCGCGGCGGTCGTCGCGTCCTGTTTTCTGACCTTCGGATGCGGCGGGAAACCGAAGCCCGACGGGATGCCGGATTTGTATAAGACGACGATCGTCGTAACGCACGACGGCGCCCCCTTAGCGGACGCGGCGCTCTCTCTTCTGTCGGACGACCCCTCTCTGAAATGGGCCGTCGGCGGAAAGACCGACGCGAACGGTCGCGCCGAACTCACCACGCACGGCGATTTTAAAGGAGCCCCCGCGGGAACCTATCGCGTCGGCGTCGTCAAGATGGAATATGAGATTCGTGAGGGCGCCGTCGACGAAGAAGGGAATCCGGTCGTCATTACCGAAGAGATGAAGAAGAACCCCGCGACGATGGACGTTCGCTACGTCAACACGCGTTCGCTCATCCCCGACGAATACACGAATCCTGCGAATTCCCCCCTCGAAATCACGATCGACTCGAGCCCGAGCGAAATCGCTCTCGAAGTCCCCGCGGAATGATCGCTCCGTCGGTATTCTCTTGAAACAAGACGAGGGACGACGCTACGCGCGGCGTCCTTTTTTGTCGACGCTTCTCCTTATTCGCATACTACCCTATAATGGGGCGGAGGAATAGGAGGAACGAGAATGATGGAGAAATTCTTTGAACCGATCGGAGGGGACGGCGATTTGAGTCTTGCGGCGATCACGTTTCGCATCTTTTTCGCGCTTTGCGTCGGGGGCGTTTTGGGGATCGAACGCGGTCTGAGGAATCGGCCCGCGGGATTCATGACGTATGTGCTCGTGACGATCGGCTCGACGATCTTCATGTTGACGAGTCAGTATATCCAGCAGATGGCGCCGAACGTCGATATGGCGCGATTCGGAGCGCAGGTCATCAGCGGGATCGGTTTTCTCGGCGCGGGTACGATAATCGTGACGCGTCAAAACGAGGTTCGCGGGCTCACGACAGCCGCCGGGCTGTGGGTCGCGGCGTCGTTGGGGCTTGCGATCGGGGCAGGGTTTTACGAAGGCGCCGTCGTCGGAACCTGCTTCGTGGCGTTTGCGCTCGTCGTTTTGAAGAAGTTAGATCGATATATCAAACGCCATTCCAAGAATATGGAGATCTATATTGAGTACAACGCCGCCTTCTCGCTACGAATGTTGACCGATTTCATCAAAGCGCAGCGATGCGAAGCGACGGAGATGCAACGCGGGAAGATCACGACCCTCAACAAAGAATTGGGGACGTTGACCTTCATCCTCCACTTCGAGGGACAACGCGATCATATGCTGATTCTCAACGAATTGGACGCGCTCGAAGGGGTCGAGTATGTGAAAGAAATCGCGTAAAAGAAAAGCGCGCGCTTCGGATTTGAAACGCGCTCTTGTTTTTTTCAGAGGGTTAAGTCGTTTTCGCAAGATTCGCAGTAGCCTTTGAAGACGAGATCGTATCCGGTGATCTCGAAACCGTACGTTTCTTTGATGTGACGGCGCAGATCGTTAAAGTCTTCCACTTCGACGTCGAAGATTCGACCGCAAGCTAAACAACGGGCGTGGCAATGTCGGTGAAGATTATGGTCGTAAACGGTGGCTCCGCCGGGAATTTCGACGCTAAGAAGTTTGCCATTTTTTGCGAGCGTCGAGAGGTTGCGGTAAACGGTCGCGCGACTTATCGTCGGACAGGTTTTCACGATCTCCGCATAGACTTCGTCTGCCTTGGGATGGTTGCAAAGCTTTTTTACAGCTTCAAGGGTTAGCGTTTGTTGGATTGTGTTGCGTCTCATGATAACGCCTATCTATACGAAGTTGTGATCGTTTATATATTTCTCTCGTTTTTTGAAAGCCGAGTAAAACGTTAATCTTTTGTTTTTAATATATCATATAGTACAAATCGTCAAGAGAAAATGTTTCAAGGGTCTAACACGCGCCGTTACGACCATGAAGCGTTGCAGTTTTACACCTTCTTTTTTCTTGACGCGCGTTTTCCCGCCAGGTACAATAAAGTTTTATTAGAGATGAAGAAAGCGAGGCTTCGCGAAATGAGTGAAGAAGCAGAACGAGAAGAGCGTCGCGACGAACCGAGAGTCGCTGTTTTAGGCGCGGGAATAACGGGCCTCTCGTCGGCGAAACGCGTTTTGGAGCGCTTCCCGAACGCGGATCTGCGGATATGGGAACGCTCGGATCGAGTCGGCGGCGTGATCGGCACACGCGTCGTCGACGGATTCCTCTGCGAATTTAGCGTCGACAACTTTATAACGACGGTTCCGTGGGGGATCGATTTGTGCCGCGAACTTGGATTTAAGGACGAGCTGACGTCGACGAACAACCGTTTTCGTCGAACTTTCGTCGTGCGTAATTCGCGACTTTACGCGCTTCCTGACGGTTTCATGACGATGGCGCCGACGAAGCTCTATCCGATGCTGACGACGCCCTTGTTGACGCCCCTGGGGAAGCTCCGTTGCGGGCTTGAGTTGCTCCTGCCGCGCCGAAAATCGCAGGAGGAAGAATCCCTCGCCGCGTTCGCTAAGCGTCGACTTGGGAAAGAGGCGTTCGATCGCATTATTGAACCTCTCGTCGGGGGAATTTACGGCGGCGACGCCGCGAAGTTGAGCCTTCAGGCGACGTTGCCGCGTTTCGCGCAGATGGAGAAGGACTCGCGGTCGTTGATCTGGGCGATGGCGAAGACGCAACGCGCGGCGCGACGCGTCAAACGCGAAGAGGAGAGCGGCGCGCGATACTCCTTCTTCATTACCCTTAGCTCTGGAATGCAGTCCCTTCCGGAACGCCTCGCGGATCGCGTGGGGCGCGAGAAGATCGAACTTGGACGTCGCGCGATTCGCGCCGAACGCCTCAACGACGGACGCTGGCGCCTATACGACGCGGAAGGACGCGCGGAGAGCTTCGACCTTCTCCTCTTCGCGACCGATTCAGGCGCCGCGGCGGACGCGCTCAAAGACTCCGCGAAGGACGTCGCGTCGATTTACGATCAGACGGAGCACACCGGCGTCGCGATCGTCCACCTGGCGTACCGTGACGAACAGATCGGCAAGCCCGTCAAAGGGATGGGATTCGTCGTCCCCACCTCCGAAGGGAACGGAGTCATCGCCGGATCCTTCAGTAGCTACAAATATCCGACGCGCGCCCCCGAAGGGACGACGCTCCTGCGCATTTTCGTCGGCGGCGCCCGCGCTCCTGAGATGGTGGAGCTCGACGAGAACGAACTCATCCGTCGCGTCGCGGAGGAGACGCGCAAGCTTTTGGAGATTCGCGGCGAACCCCTAATGGTCGACGTCGCGCGTTTCCCCAACGCAATGCCGCAATATTATTTGGGGCGTCGCGATTGGCGCAAGCGCCTGCAAACCGCGCTCGACGCGGAGCCGGGACTTGCGCTCGCCGGATCCGCCCTCGACGGCGTGGGACTCCCAGCGTGCGTGAAGAGCGGCTACGACGCCGTCGATAAACTTGTCAAAGACTGGGACGCTCGGCGTTAGCGCGACGCGGCTTGACCCTTTAATTCCATGAGGAAGCGATTATGAAAATTCGTTGTTTATCCGCTGGTATTCTCTTTGCCGACGTCGGGTGCGCTCCGATCGATCACGCCCCAGCGCAGGGAGAACTTGTTCAAACCGACCGCGTCGAGCTTTCTCTTGGAGGATGCGCTTCCAACGTGTCGATCAATCTCGCGAAACTCGAGGTTCCGACGGGCCTCGCCGGTTGCGTGGGTGACGACGCGTTCAGCGATTATATTCTTGAATCTCTCGCTAATCCTCTCGTCGACGTATCCGGCGTTCGCCGCGCGACGAATATGAGCCCCGGTTGCTCGCTGATCGTGAACGTCAAGAACGAAGATCGGCGCTTCGTGAGCACGACGGGCGCGAACGCGCAGTTCGCCGTCTCCGATATTCCCGACGCATGGACGCAAGAGGCGGAGATCCTCTACGTCGGCGGTTTCCTTATGATGCAACATTTGGAGAGCCAAGAGACCGCGGAGTACTTCAAGGCGTTCCAAGCGCGAGGGGGAAAAACGATGCTCGACGTCGTCCTCTACGGGGATCGTCCATACAGGTCGGCGCTCGAACCGATTCTTCCGTACGTCGACTACTTCATGCCCAACGACGACGAAGGTTACGCGATCACGGGGATCAAGGATCCGGCGGATCAGGCGCGCTATTTCGTCGAGGCCGGCGCGCGAACGTGCGTGATTACATGCGGCGACAAGGGCTCGATTTATTATTCTGAGAAAGAACGTTTCCGCGCGGAGATTTTCCGAACGGAGTTCGTCGGCGGCACTGGATCGGGGGACGCTTTCGACGCGGGTTTCATCGCCGGTCTTCTTGACGGCGGAGACGCGTATGAGTGCGTGAGACGCGCGACCGCGCAAGGGATGAGTTGCGTCCGTCACAGTTCCGCGACGGGTAGCGTCTTTACGAAGAGGGAAGCGGAAGCGTTCCTCGAAGGTCGCGAACTCAAGACGTTTTCTTTGTGATTCGACGTTTGACGCCCGCGTCGTCAAGGTTTGCTTTCAGCCTTGCGCCGGGCTTTCTTCATAGACTAAGAGGTGTATTATGTATTTATGTCCGACCTATTTTTTGGCGGTTCTCTTCTGCGTCGGCACGATGTTCTGTTGGGGATCATGGGGCAACGCTCAGAAGCTCGTCAATAAGAAGTGACGTTACGAACTCTTCTATTGGGATTACGTCGTCGGCGTTCTGGCGACCGCGCTCCTCTTTGCGTTTACGCTCGGCTCGAACGGCGAGTTTGGCCGTCCTTTCCTTGAGGATATGAAGCAGGCGAACTGCAATTCGCTCATGTGGGCGATCGCGGGGGGCGTCGTCTTTAATATCGCGAATATTCTTCTCGTGTCGGCGATCGATATCGCGGGTCTTTCGGTGGCGTTCCCCGTCGGGATCGGGCTTGCGCTCGTTCTTGGCGTGATTTGGAACTTCCTTGCGGCCCCAGCGGCTTCTGGAAACGCGACGCTCCTCTTCTTAGGCGTCGCTCTCATCGCGCTGGCGATCATTCTGAGCGCCGTCTCATACCGCAAACGCGACTCGGAGCGCGCCGAGAATGTCGACGTCTCGAAGAAGACGGGCAAGGGACTCTTCCTTTCGCTCCTCTGCGGGCTCCTCATGTCCCTCTTTTACTTCTTCGTCGCGCGTTCCCTCGCGCTCGTCCAAAACGGCGACGTTTTGGGCCCCGTAACGCTCGCGAACCTCTCCGCCGACGGCGCGGCTCTCGAGTCGGGAAAACTCACCGCGTACACCGCGAACGTCTTCTTCGCGATTGGCGTTTTCCTGAGCAACTGCGTCGTTATGCCGATTCTCATGCGCAAGCCTCTTGTCGGGGAGCCGGTGGAGAAAGGCGCGTTCTGGAAAGGCGCGTTCCGCGATCACTTCTGGGGCTGGATCGGCGGTTTCGTTTGGGCGATCGGCATGACGCTCAACGTGATCGCGTCGGGAGTCGCCTCAGCCGCCGTCGCCTACGGGCTCGGTCAAGGCGCGACGCTGATGTCCGCGATTTGGGGCGTCTTCATCTGGCGCGAATTTAAGGGCGCGTCCAAGGGCGTCAAGAATATCCTCGGCGCAATGTTCCTCTTCTTCGTCGTCGGCCTCGCCCTCATTATCTGGACGAAACTCGGCGCCGACGAGTCCGCCCCCGTCCAAGAAACACAGGCGATTGAAACCGTCGTCGAAGACGGCGCCGTTTCCGACGACGCCGTCCCCGAGTTCGACGCGCTCATGGAATCTGAAACGGAAGTCGAAGTCGACGTCGAAGAGTCTTCCGTCTTCTGAGTCTGATTTCGCGCAAATCGCCTCGCGCCCCGTCGCCTCCCAATGAATGCGACGGGTTTTCTTTTTGCCCCTCGCCTTCTCCGAGGCCGACCTCGCGCTTCGCTCTCCGCGTCTCTTACCGCGCGTCTTACCTCGCGAAAAAAGCCGATAGTTCGACGAGTACTATCGGCTAATTTTATAGACGCCGCGCTCTTTCACACGGCTTCGACGCGCGCCGCGTCGCTACTCATTTCTTCTCAAACTTCATCGTGACCGTCGCGTCGCACGTTTGCGAAGTCCCCGTGAGTTGAACGGCGAGAACCCCGTCCGCGTCGGGCCTCTTGCTCTCGAATGGAAGCGCCGCTTCCGTGTCAGTCGCGACGGAGACGGATACGATTCGATACCCCTCGGGGATGAGGAAACGCGCGGTCGTCGCGTTCTTTTCGATCACCTTAAAGGTCGCGGTAAGGGTCGTTTCCTCTTCGTTCCATTCGAGGTTGAGAAGATCGACGGCGCCTTGGGTCAGGTGGCGATCCGAAGAGAGGAACTGTGGACGATCGAGGCGCGGATGGAGCGCGAGGAGTCGTACGGCATGCGCGGGGACTTGAAGGGCCGTCTTTTCCGAGAAAGCGCCTAGATAGGTCGACGTCCAGAATTCATAGGCGACGTATTCTCCCTCTTTCGCGCCGATTTCGGCGAGGGTGAAGGGGATTTCCGCGTCGTTGTCGGTCCAGTTAAAGAGGGCGACTACGTCCCAGTCGGCGAAGGGACGGCTCACTTTGAGATCCCAGACGGGGAGGTCGTTGAAGTACGGATAGAGCGCGCCGGGTCGCACGTCGCAGACAGGTAGGGTCTGCTGGAGGATCTTCATTCTTTCGGCGGGGAGTTTGTCGAGGAAATCGCCGAAGAAGGTCTGCTGACCGGGGAGCGCGACGACGGTCGCGGTGACTCGCGCCTCTTCCAAGGGGAGATCGCCGACCAAAACCGTGTCGGGGTCGGAGATGAAGACGATGTTGTTCACGAAGTTTTGGTTGAGGGTGCGTCCCGCTTGCTGGAGGACGTTTTCCCACTTAACGGGCTGATTCGCGTGGACTATATCGGCGCCAGTTCGCGCGGCGTCGGCGTAGAGCGCTTCGGGTCCTGTGAAGTGTCCCTGACACGCGAGGAAGACGCGATCGTCGCCGATTCCCGCGCGGAGCTCGCGGACGCAACGCTCAAAGGGCGCCTCGCATTGCGGATTCTTAAAGGCGGCGCGAACGTTCGGCTTTTCGAAGAAGTGCGCGCAATAGGCCGAGTTCCCCCCCGACATTCCGTCGATCTTGAAGAATTCGTATCCCCATTCGTGCGACGCGACGTCGTGATAATGGCGGAGCCACGCGACCGCGTCGTTGTTCGACGGATCGATTGTATAGCGTCCGTTCCACGTCGACATGGGCGTTCCGTCGGGATTGTGCAAGAACCAATCTTTGTGTTCGTTATAAAACTCTTCGGAGCCTGTTCCAAAGGGAGCGGTCCAGAGACCGGGGACGAATCCCAACGCGCGAATATCGTCGGCGAGCGCTTTCATTCCTTTTGGGAACTGCTTTTCATTTGCCTTGAGGCTCAGATTGTCGAAATTCGAGACGGGGAGGGAGTCGGAATTACCCTGCCAGCTTTCGATGAGCCAGACGTCGAGTCCGAAGGGCTGGAGACGCTCCTTCGCGACTCGCGCTTGGGCGAGGTTGTCCTCGGCGGTTGCTTTGTCGAAATAGACGTTCCAGGACATCCAGCCGGAGAGGGCGCGGGGCAATCTGTCGCGATTGATAGGAGCGTAGTAGGGAACCCATCGCTTTTTGAAATAGTCGCGGTCGCAGGTCACGCTCCAAGTCGCTTCTGCGGCTTCGTCGATCCTTCCGGCGATGCGGAACGCGTCTTTTTCGACGGAGAGGGACGCGGCGTCGAATCGCAGAGCGACGTCGTCTTTCGGTGAGAAGAGGGAATCGTAGGTCTGGGAACGCGTGGCACCGGTCGAGAGAGCGAGGACGCGTTCGCCGACTTGAGGACGCGTTCGACAGGGGAAGGCGTCGTCGCGGAAGATCGTCTTTCCTTCGAAGGTCAGGACGCCGCGATAGAATTGTCGGGTGCGGTGATAGACGGTCGCCTCCAGACGCTCCCCTTGAGCGTCGAAGACGATGTAACCTTGAATTTCGTCGTACGGACTTGCGATCCCTAGGCGCGTGTTGACGCCGTCGCGCGGGGCGACGATACGCCATTTTTCTCCGTCTTGCGTCTCAAAAGAAAGGACGCCTTCGAGAAGCGCGTCTCCATGCTCGTTGACGAGGGATAAGATCTGACTCTCTTCGTTGAACTGTACCGTCCACGCGCCTAGAGCGAGAAGAAAACATGTTACGACTTCGATCATTAGCTAACTACTCCGTTGGGCTGGGCGGCGTCCCCAGCGAATGGAGCGTCGCCGTCATTTTGAAGGGCAGGCTCCCGGCGAGATGCGGGAACCGCCGTTGGCGTTTGCGTCGTCGGCGAAGGGATCGCGCGAGGCGCGAAGCTGCAAGTGGATATTGCGAATCCTGCGGATGAGATTCGCTTCTTCCGCGATTTCTTGTTCCAAAAGGCGCAGTTCATGGAGGTACTGATCGCTCGCCTTGAGGGAGTTCGAGGCGTCGTAGCACGAGGACACGAGACTGCGATAGGCGCGATCTTCGGGGGGAAGTTCGACGTCGGGCTTCTTGGCGTCGCCGCGCGGTTCCATGTAATCGGGAACGAAGTCGGGATATTTCGCGTAAGAGGACGCGTATTCGTCCGCGGAGTATCCGTTCGCTTCGCGGAAACGCTTGTCGCCGTCTTCCCCTTTGGCGAGGGGACGACGCGTGACGCTCTTACGCGTCTTATAGACGGGCGGGGTGAGGGAGCTGAACTCGATCGCTTCGTCGAAAGAGCCGCCTTCGTCCCACAGGGAGCTTCTGTTCGGAGAAGGGGTTTCCTTCTCGGCGTTCTGATTCGGTACGAAATGCGCGTCGTCGAGTCCCATGCTCGTCGTTTTGTACGAATCTCCCCGTGCCGTCACGAGTTCGAAATTCATCGAACGCGGCGGTTGACGATCTTCGTTTGGGACGCCGTTGGAGGCGCCGCTCTGCGCGTTGAGTTTTTCGAGGAGTCGCGCTTCGATTCCCGCGTCGATTTCGTCGCCGTCTTTCGCCGCGAGGGGCCTCGCGGCGGGAGCTTTTTGCAGGGGAACGGGCGTCTTCATCGCGGCGTCGTACGCGCGCTCGTCGAATTCGTGCGCTTCGGGCACCGCAAGGGTTGCGGGGGCGGGCTCTTCGAGGTCTTCTTCCTCGAGGGACTGCTGAGCCGACGCGCCTTGGTTGAATCCCGCGGCGAACGTCGACATTGCGGCGGCCTGCGTCGCGGTCGGGGTTTGGGCGGTTTCGGGCGCCGCGGCGAGGTCGACGGGGGTCGACGCGACTTCGGTCGTCTTATTATCTTCGTCGGAGGACTCGTCGTCAAGTTCGCCGAATTCAACGACGCTATTTTCTTCGTCGGAAGAGGTGAAGGAGACGGAATCCTCGGGGATGCTCTGAAGGTCTCGCCACGCG
>CAVGEG010000091.1:0-11915 GCA_963628165.1 Paratractidigestivibacter sp.
ACGTCAAGTCCCTCAACGTCGAACGCATCAAGATCTGAGGCGCGATTTGAACCGCAAAAAATAATGCGTCCCGGTCTCGCACGGGGGCGCGTTTTCTTTATTTTGAACTGAAACGCCGTCCGATTTATCGCGGCGTTTCGTCATAAGGGTACTATTACCGCGCCTCCGGAAAGAAAACGGTTATGCTCAAAAACAATATTCTGCGCGTCTGTCGCATCTTTCTCGCGATCCTCGTTCTCGGCGCCTTTATCGCCTACTTCGTCGATTTCACCGAGAAAGTACCGCACAAACTCGCCTTCCTTGCGAAGTTGCAATTCATTCCTTCGCTCCTTGCGGGCTCCTTCGTCGTCTTCTGCTCGTTGCTGGTCGTCACGTTCCTTTTCGGAAGAGTTTACTGCTCCGTCGTCTGTCCTTTGGGAATCCTTCAAGACGTGTTCGCGTTCTTCGGTCGACGCGTCGCGCGTATCGCCGACAAATTCAAGAAGACGCCCGCCCCCGCAAACGCGGAAGGAAAGCCCGTCGTCAAACGCAAGCCCAAGCCGTTGCGCAATTACCAGTACGGCCCGAACCACAAGAAGATCCGCGCCGCGTTCCTTCTCCTCGCGATCCTCTCGACCGTCGCGGGCGGATTCTACTTCGCCCTGATCGAACCTTACGGCGTCTTTGGACGAATCGCCTTGAATCTCTTCAAGCCGATTCACGTTATGTTTAACAACGGGCTCTACGACTACTATTCGTCGAAAGACGCCGTTTCGAACTTCTACTACTACGCGTTGCGTCCCGAGAGTATCGGCGCCCTCGTCGTCGGCTCCCTTTCTTTCGTCGTCCTGTGCGTCCTCGCCGGACGCTGGGGAAGACTCTACTGCAACACCGTCTGCCCCGTGGGAACGATCCTCGGCTTCCTCTCGAAGAAAGCGCTCTTTAGAACGCGCATCGACGCGTCGAAGTGCGTGAAATGCGGCCTCTGCTCCAAGCGTTGCAAGAGTTCGTGCATCGACTTCAAAAATAAGGAAGTCGACTCGAGCCGTTGCGTCGTTTGCTTCGACTGCTTCTCCGCGTGCAAGAAAGACGCCCTCTATTTCGGTCTCAAGCGTCCCCAAAAGTCGGACGTTCCGCAGTCCGACGAACCGAAGCCGAAGTCCGACAACTCCGCGTCTTCCGTCGCGTTCGACGATAATCGTCCTCTCGACTCCCTCCGCGGCTTCGACCCCGGCAAGCGCCAATTCCTCGCCCTCTCCGTCGCCGCGACGACCGCCGCGCTCGCAAGCGTCGCGCGATCCCAAGAGCCGACCGGCTCAATCCCCGCGCAGAACAACGAAAATCCCGACGACGTCAAGCCCGAGGACTATGGTCTCACGCCGATCAAACGCGAATACACGATCACTCCGCCGGGCTCCCTCAATCACCGTCATTTCCAGATGCATTGCGTCGGTTGCCAGCTTTGCGTCGCGAAGTGCCCGTCGCGCATCTTGAAGCCCTCCGGATTCGAGAACGGCCTGCGCGGTTTCATGCAACCGCGCGTCGACTTCACCCACGGATTCTGCAACTACGACTGCACGATCTGCGGCGAAGTTTGCCCCGCGGGCGCGATCAAGCTCTTCCCCAAAGAGGAAAAGCAACTTATTCAGATGGGGCACGTCGTCTTCATTAAGGACAACTGCATCGTCTACGCGCAAGACACGAGTTGCGGCGCGTGCTCCGAGCACTGCCCGACTCAGGCGCTCCACATGGTTCCCTACAAAGGAACCTTGACGATCCCCGAAGTCAACGTCGAGCTTTGCGTCGGGTGCGGCGGATGCGAATACATCTGCCCCGCGCGACCATTCCGCGCCGTCTACGTCGAAGGGAATCCGACGCATCTCGCCGCCAAGCCCGTCGAGAAACAGGAAACGATCGAGGTCGAAGAGGTCGATTTCGGCTTCTGATCCCATTCCTAAGAAAATTTGCGAAAAAGGCGCGCCGCGTACTTGACGACGACGCGCCTTCGTTTATATTATTGCTGTCGTTTGCGCCGTAGCGCGGTCGAACGCGATGGTGGGAGTAGCTCAGTTGGATAGAGCGTCGGATTGTGGCTCCGAAGGTCGGGGGTTCGAGTCTCCTCTCCCACCCCTTAGAAGCCGGATGAATCGTATTTCGTCCGGCTTTTTTCTTTACTTATCTCCCTTTCCCCCTTTTCAGCTTCCCACTTTTTCGTCATACTTACCCCTGCCGTTAGTACCTTACGTCTTATTTTTCACACCGGGTTCGTCATGAGTATCGAGCAATCGGACGCCATCGTCCTGCGAATCTACGAATTTATGGAGTCGAGCGTCGTCGCTACCGTATACACGCGCGACTTCGGAAAAGTCCGCGGACTCGCCAAGGGCGCCAGGAGACTCAAAAATCCTTTTGAAAATTCCCTTGACCTCCTCGTCTCTAATAAACTAACATTCATCAAAAAGAATTCCGACGCGCTCGACCTCTTCACGAAAGCGAAGCTTGTGCGAAGGTTTTTGCCTGACGCGAAAAATCGTCGCGCCCTATACGCGGCCTATTACGTCGCCGAGCTCCTCGACCTCATGACGGAGCTTTACGACCCGAACCCCCAACTATGGCGCGCCGCCGATCTCGCGCTCGAAGGTTTCGGACACGGTCGTCGCGCCGCGGAAAGGCTCTTCGCGTTTGAAGCCTTCCTACTCGACGCCTTCGGGGAGTTCCCCTCCACGCGACACTGCGTCGAATGCGGCAAAGAGCTCCCCCTCGATCGCCCGACCCTATCCCTGGATCGCCCACTCGTCTTCGACTTCATTCAGGGAGGCGTCATTTGCAAAAAATGCCTCGCAAGAGGAAAAGGGCAAGGGTGCGGTCCCACGACCGTCGGCGCATTACGCGCTCTCGAAGTCGCGCTCAGAACCCAGTACGACACGCTCGTCTATGATCAGTCCTTCCAGCTCAACTTGGCAAGACAGCTCGAAGAAGCGCGCGACGCCTTCGAAACCGCGCGACACAGAATTCGCGAGAACGCGAGCGCTGTATACGACCGGCTCGACGCAATCACCCTCGCAAGACTCGGAAAATTCGAAAAGCCTGAAACGGATCAGCTCCGCGCCCTCCTCAACCGCTACTTTATGCGCATCCTGAGACGGCGCCCTCGCTTGATCGACTACCTCGGATACGCGACCCGCCGCGAAGATTATCCCTCGGGGCTCGAGGATAATTTTGAATACGAAACAGTCGAGCCTTCCAGCGCTTGCTGGGAGTACTCTTTAACATAAAACCGAAAGAACAGGGACGTCCATATGAGTTTTTCGCAATACTTGAAACTTGCGACGATCGTCGCCGTCGGCGGCGCCGTGTCTTTCTTCGCGACCGTGTCCTCCGATTACCGTCCGAGCGCGTCCCTCTACGCGCAAGACGACGATTTCCCAACGCTCGATCAAGGGCCCCTCGACGACGAAACCGCTCCCCCTCAAGAGAGCGAACTCTCAAACTTCGCACGCTCCGGAGCGAACGTCCCCGAACCTTCCGGAACATACGAACACGTAAACGAAGGCGACTTTCGTCCCACCCCGAAGCGCCAGTCGATCGCCGACCGCGAAGCGAAGGACGAGAAGATCGAATCCGCCTATAAAGAGTGGCTCGCGGAGCAGAAGCAAAAGAGGAAAGCCAATAGCAACGTCCCCAAGTATCTCCGACCGATCGAAAGCATCGACCTTAACGACGAAAACAGCCCCTTCGCAAGACTCAAGCAAAACGAAACAGAAGACAAAGAGTTCATGCGCCGCGTCACCGCCGACACGTTCTCAATGATGCAGGACGAAACGACCTCCGCGCGCGAACTCGAAGAGTGGGAAAAAGAGACGCCAACCCCTATCGATTGGTCGAAATACGCCTTCTCCTTCGACACGATCCGCTCGTGGTTCGGGATGGGCCCCGACGAAAAGGCCGCGCTCGCTCTCATGCGCGAAGCGTGCATCAAGCAGAAAGAATATTCCAAGACGAAGGATCGCAAATGCCTTAAAGAGGCCGCCCAACTCTACGAAAGGGCGGCGGAACGATGGCCCGGCCCCGCGTTGCGCCCCAGTGAAGCGAAGAAAAACCCCTACGTCGCGGCGAAAAGCGGATGCCTCATTGAAGAGGACGGCCTATTCTTCGCCGGGGAATGCTGGTTCTTCTACAAGGATTACGGACGCGCCGTCGCGTGTTTCCGCGCCCTTGTCCAGACCTACAACGCCTCAATCTATAAAGACACGGCGATGAAACGCCTCTTCTTCATCGGCAACTACTGGATCGAATGTTCCGAGAAGGAGACGAAAGCGAACGCCGACAAGGAAGAAAAAGGAAAGCCGACGCTCCGCACCTTCGCCGCCGCCAAGAAAGCGTACGAAGCGATCTTCCTCAACGATCCCTCCGATACCGGACTCGCTCCCGCCGCGCTCTACGCCCTCGCGAACGCCTACATGCGTCGCGGCGTCAAACAAGGGGACGGATCGTACGCAACCGCCGCGGAATATTATCGACAGCTCTACGACTTCTATCCGGGGAGCAAATACGCGGAAGACGCGTGCCGACTGCGCATGATCGCGCTCCACCGCTCCTATCAGGGCGTCTATTACGACGCCGCGCCCCTCGACGAAGCGCGAAAACTTGCTGAAACGATCCTCAAAAGCGGACGCGGAAATATGGACGTCATTTACGAAGCGCTCAACAACATCAAAGAAGAGCAGGCACGCCGTCTCTACGCTCTCGGACAATATTACGAGCGTCGCGGAAATTACGCCTCCGCGCGTTCATACTACATGAGACTCGCCGAAGAGCACGCAAGCTCCGAATACGCGACCCTCGGCGCCCAGGCGTACGAACATATCCAGTCCAAGCCCGCGCAAGCAGACCAGCTCTCCTGGATCAGACCCGTCGCACCCTTCCTCCCCAAGGACGATTCACAGTACTTCGAACTTGAGCCAAAGAAGGATCTCGCCGAACTCGCCGCGCGCAACGAAAGACTCGATTCCATCGGTCGCGACGACGTCGATCCGACGCAAGAACCCGCCAAGACCGCGCAAAAAGACGACGGCGCTTCATTCAAATGAGAGACGCTTCACTATGATTCGTTCCTACTTAACCTTCGCCGCGATTCTCGCCTCCGTTGTCGCGCTCGCCCTTCAAGGTTGCGCGGTTCTCTCTGGATACAACGTCGGGCCACGCGGACTATACAACGGAAACGTCCGCACCGTATACGTCCAAATGGTCGACGCCGACACGTATCGGCAAGGCTTTGGCGAACGCATCACCGAAGCGGTCTGCAAAAAAATCACCGAGCAGACCCCCTATCGTATCGCTACCGCAGGAGACGCCGACTCCCTTCTCGCCATTAAACTCCATTCGGAAACGCAGTCCGTCAACGCCCGCGACCGATACAACGGCGTCCGCGAAAAGAATATCAGACTCACCGCCACCGCCGTCTGGAAGGTACTCGACGGGTCAAACCTCTCCGATTCGGGAATGGCCCCCGTGAGCATGAACGACGGCGTCAACCTCGAATCGAGCGCCTACCTCGTACCCGAGGTAGGACAATCCTCCGTGACCGCGCAGCAAGAGGCGATCGACAAGCTCGCCGAAGAAATTGTCGGACTCATGGAAACTCCTTGGTAGTCCCTTCTTGGGGCCGTTGGATCTTCGCGTCCTTCGGCCTTTTTTCTTTCTCTCGACTCTCCTCGACTCTCTTGATTTCGCGTCCCCGCGTCGATACAATTTTCTCTGCCGCCCATTCTTAAATTTTTCACCACGCTAGTTTAAGGAGACGTCTTATGCCAAGTCAAAGCCTACGCGTTCCCCTCTTCTTCGTCGCGTTCCTCGCCGTCGCGCTAACCCTTGCGACACGTTGCGCATACGCTCAAGACGCGATCCTCTGGGACTTCGAGTCGGGTAAACTCGACCCGTGGAAGCTCGTCGAAGGCGAAAATTCCAAGCCGATCGGTTCACGCGACGTCGAGTTTCACAACAACTCCGTCCCCTACCAGAAGTCGGGAAAATTCTACCTCACGACCCTGGAATCGACGCAGAGCGACGCTCCCACCGACGGCGTCCGTTGCGTGATCGAGTCGCCCGTCTTCCGCATTGAAGGGGACGCGATCCGATTCCTCGTCGGCGGCGCGGGGAAACGCGACGACGTACGCGTCGAACTCGCGATTCTCGACGACGAAGGAAACGCCTCGTCCGTCCAGAGCGCGCGCGGCGACGATTCGCAGACCTTGCGCGAAGTCCTATGGAACGTCTCCGCTCTGAAGGGAAAACGCGCCTTCTTACGCGTCGTCGATCAGGCGACGGGCCCCTGGGCGCACATCCGTTGCGACGCGTTCCGTATCGACGGCGTCCTCGATCCCGACGGCGACTCCCTTCGCGACGACCGGCGCGAAAAGGTCGCCGAAGAGGCACGCCGCCGCGAAGCCCAGAAGCGACAAGACGCCCTCGACGCCCTACCCGACGCGATCCTCTACGTCTCCCGACGCCAATATCTCCCCGATCATCACAACACCGCGACGATCTTCCAGCGCGGCGAAATCAACGAAAACAGCTTCGTCGGCGGATCGAAACTCGTCGTCTGGTTCCCTCATGAAGACCGCGTCCAGACTCTTCTCGAACTCCCCGAAGGAATCGTTCGCGACCCATGCCTCTCATTCGACGCCTCGAAAGTCCTCGTCTCCATCCGAAAATCGAAGCTCGACGACTACCATATCGCCGAACTTGATCTCGACCTCGCACGCCCCGCGATTACCCTCCTCCCCGAAACGACCGACGAAGAGATCGCCGCGATCCAAGGATTCCGACAACTCACCTTCGTTGTCGGCGCCTCCGATATCGACCCCGCGTATCTACCCTCAGGGGAAATCGTCTTCTCCTCCACGCGCGAGCCGAAATACTGCATGTGCAACCGTCACATTATGTGCAATCTTCACAAGATGAACGCGGACGGTTCCAACGTCGAACAGATCGGAAAGAGCACGCTCTTTGAAGGGCACGCCGCCCTCCTCTCCGACGGTCGCGTCCTCTACGACCGCTGGGAGTACGTCGACCGCAATTTCGGCGACGCCCAAGGCGTCTGGGTCGCCAACCCCGACGGAACGAAGCACGAAATATATTGGGGAAACAACACCTCCGCGCCCGGCGGCGTCATCGACGCGCGCCCCCTACCCGACGACGACTCGAAGTTCGTCTGCGTTTTCGGCTCGTGCCACGATAGGCCTTGGGGCGCGATCGCCCTCGTTGACCGAAGACTCGGCGTCGACGGAAGGAAGCCCGTCGTTCAAACATGGCCCCCTGAGACAATCGAATGGACGACCGACGAACCTGCCGCCGATCCCTTCAAAGAGGCGTATCGTTACGACACGTTCTCGCGCTCGCCGCGAAAATACGAAGATCCGTTCCCCCTCGACGACGGATTCATCCTCGCCGCCGGACAAGTCCGAAACGACGATGAAACCGGTATCTACGTCCTCGATCCCGACGGCGGCGCGACCCTTGTCCACGTCGATGAGCCTGGCTGCTTCGATCCAATCCCGATCTACGAGACCCCCGTGCCGCGTGAAATCGCCAACCGCGTGAATACAAAAGACGAATACGGATACTTCTACGTTTCGAACGTCTACGAAGGATTCGGCATGGAGAACGTGAAGCCCGGCTCCGTGAAGTATCTGCGCGTCGTCGAGTCCCCCGAGAAACGATTCTGGACGCATACCGATTGGCAAGGGAGCGGCACTCAGGCGCCCGGCATGGCGTGGGACGACTTCAACAACAAGCGCATTCTAGGAACCGTTCCCGTCGCGGAAGACGGAAGCGTCTCCTTCGCCGTTCCCGCCGAGAAATTCGTCTATTTCCAGCTTCTCGACGAAAATCAGACGATGATCCAGTCGATGCGTAGCGGAATCATGGCGCGTCCTGGCGAGACGAACGCGTGCCTCGGGTGCCATGAAAGCCGCGTCGACGCGCCCCTCTCCTCGACGATCGTCGGTTCCGCCGCCGCGGGAGAGCCGCAAAAGCTCGAACCATGGTTCGGAGAACCCAGACTCTTCAGCTATTACGAAGAGATCCAGCCCGTCTTTGACAAATACTGCGTCCAGTGCCACGACGTCGGAGAGGCCGGGGGCGAAAAACTCCTCCTCAACGGAGACCGCAACCTCGCGTTCAACGTCTCCTACTGGGAGATCCGCTCGAAGGGATACGCGCGCGTTCCCGGCGCGGGGCCCCACAACGTCCTTCCCCCGAACAGTTGGGGCGCGGCGCAGAGCAAACTCGCGCACATCTTCCTCAACGGGCACGACGACGCGCAAATCGACGAAAAAAGGCGCGAAATGGGGATCTACGTCGACGCGCAATCGGATGTCGAAGCGTTCCGACGCGTCGCGACCTGGCTCGACCTCAACGCCCCCTACTACCCGACCTACGCCTCCGCGTATCGCGATAATCCCTACGGACGCTCCCCGTTGACGCAGGAGGAAACGCGCCGTCTCTCGGAACTGACCGGGCTCCAAGGCAACGCCCTCGCCGCCGCGGTCTTCCTCGACCGTCCGGAACTGAGCCCGTGCCTCGACCGCTGGGGCGCCGCGAAAGCCCGCGTCTCGAAAGAGTACGACGAAGCCCTCGCGATCATCCGCGCAGGGAAAGCGCGACTCGACCAACAAGGGCGCGGCGAAGAGGCCGACTTTGAGCCCGTCGCCGAAGTCGAACTCGATCAAGAAAAACGATACCGATACTTCCAGCGCCGCGCGCAAACAGTGCGCGACGCCAAAATCAACGGACAATCCCTCGACGACCGGCAAATTGACGCCCTCGTCGGCGACTCTTGGCGCTGGTGACGTCTCAAAATGAAAGGACCGCATCCTATGAAAAAACGCTTTCTCGTCACGGGACTGCTCGCGACCCTCGTCCTTATCGCCGCGCCTCAGGTCGTCCGCGCGCAATACCGCCCGCGACCGGCGTCCTCTGCCAAAACTTCAGCAGGAGCTCCCTTTCGCGTTCCGCTAACCGTCGACGAAAACGGCCCCGTAAACGTCGTCAAGCCCGCCTCTGGGCCCAATCCTTACAGCGGCGGGTTCCTCCTCGAGAAGGAAGGGAGCGTCGACGTCTTCCGTTGCGAATCAAAGGGGAACGGAGAGAAGAACTGCGGCGTTCAATACTCCTACGTCCTGAATCAGGAAACGCCGTCCCCGATCGTCGCCGTCGGAAAGAGCAAGTCCGAGGGCGTCGCGGGGTCTCCCAACGCGGAGTATTCGATCTATCTCGATATCATCTATAATGACGGCTCCGCGGAATGGGGCGTCACGACCTCCTTCCCGACCGTATCCGACGACTGGACGGAAAGAAGCGTGACCTTCATACCCGTCAAGCCGATCAAGAGTCTGGCGATGTACGGGCTCTTCCGCAATCATGAGGGAACGGCGTATTTTAAGGATCTTCGCCTGGTGGAATATAAATCGGCGAACGGCGCGACGGTCTTCGACGGAACGCCGACGCAAGAGAGCGCCCCTTTGTCTGGGGAAACGCGCGTTTTTATTCGCCGCGCGGAGGATCCGAACGCGCCCTTTTACGGGTTCGACGCGGATGAAAATATCAACGAAATGGCGGTAGGTTCGCTGGAAGTTTCGAAGAAAACTGAAAAGACAGCGGACGGCGCGAAAGAGATCGTGTTGACGGTCAAGAACAGTTCGCGCAACGACTCGGCGTTCACCCTCTATTACGCGCGTAAGATCCCGATGGCGGAAGGCGAAGAATGGGTCTGGTTCGACAATTCGCGCCGCGCGCGACCCCTTGGCGCGTACGACGCCTCCTTGACCCGAACCTTCTCCGACGTCGGCCTCGGCGCGGCTTCCCTCTATCCGTACGGCGTCGTCGCGAAGCGCGTTCTCGACGCGGACGGAAAAGAACGCTTTGAGAATCCGATCGCTTTGGGTTTCAATCCCGACTATCCGGCGTTCTGCCGAATCGCGGCGAACGGGGGAACGCAAGAGCTTTACGCGGCGTACGACGTCGCGCTCGCGGAGGGGCAAAGCGAAGTCGAGCTACGCCTCGTCGAGTTTGAGCCGACGCAAGGTTCTGTCGCGTCGAATCCGTTCCGCGCGACGATCGACGCGTGGCGCGGAAGCTACCCCGAAGCGACGCGCGTTCGCGCCCTCAAACAGGGGAACTGGATGGCGTTCGCGAAGATCTCCAAGGTTGAAGGATGGGAAGATTTCGGGTTCCAGTTTAAGGAAGGAATCGACGAAATCAAAGAAGACGACGCGCGCGGAATTACGACCTTCCGCTATACTGAGCCGATGACCTGGTGGCAGCGCGTCGAAGCCAAAGAAGGGCAGACGGTCTACGAAACCGCGCTGGAAGAAGCGCGTCGCCTCGCGAAAGAGGGGAATCCGGACGCGCGCGCGCTCTTCACGACGGGCTTCTCCGACGCGCAGGGAAAGATTCCGGGGCGCGTTATGGACACGCCGTGGTGCAAGGGCGTCGTCTGGAGCATGAACGACGCGCCGCGCCTCGCCGTTCTGGCGCGACACGGCAAGCTTGACACTCCTAAAAACGCCGATTTCAAGCCGATTTCATCCTTCGAACTCAAATGGAATAGCAAGACGCAGATCGATCTTTATGGATCGTCTCCGCATTACGTCCCCAAGACTCTGTATCAATACCTCGACGCGGAAGCGCAAGACGGTTGCGACGGCGAGTATTACGATTCGAGCGAAGGGTACGTCACGGATCTTCTCGACTTCGACCGCGCCCACTTCTATGCAATGACGACGCCGTTGACCTTCGACTCTTACGGGCGCAAACCCGCGATCTTCCGCGGAATGATCGCGCAGGAATACGTCCGTAGCATATCCGACGACCTTCATAAGATCGGCAAGCTTTCGATGGCGAACGCGACTCCTGGCTCCCACTGGTTCCTCGCTCCGCACCTCGACGTCCTCGGAACGGAAACCGACTGGAATCGTGGCGGAGAGTGGACGCCAATGTCGGACGAAGAGCTGATGTATCGTCGCGCGATATGCATGGGAAAACCCTACTGCTTCCTGATGAACACGGACTTCTCGAAATTCGGAAAAGACGCGACGGAGCGGTATATGAAACGCGCGACCGCGTACGGGTGCTTCCCCTCCTTCTTCAGCGCGAACGCGTCGTCGGATCATTATTTTGAGAATTCGGAGCTTTACAACCGCGACCGCGACCTCTTCAAGAAGTACATGCCGGTGGTGAAGCGTGTCGCTCAAGCGGGGTGGGAACCGGATCCTTGCGCCGTAACGAACGATCCGAAACTCTATGTGGAGCGCTTTGGCGCGACTCCCGACGCGCCGCGCGCCACGAACCCGATGACGACCGAAAAGTCGATCTACCTGACCCTCTTCAACGATTCGCAGGAGACGAAAGAGTTCCGCGTGACGCTAACGCCGGAACTGCGCGCGCTTGTCGACGCGGGCTCCGAGATTCGCGAGCTCTTCGACAACGCCCCCGTCGCGCTCAACGATCAGGGTGAAATCGTCGGAGTCCTCCCCGCACAGGACGTTAAAGTCTTCGCGATCGCCAAAATATCGCGCTAAAAAAGATGTGACGCGTCCTTCTTTCGCTACTGGACGAAACGCGCGGTTTTCGTAATCTAATAGGAGAGACTCTCAACCGCGAATCGAAGGAAATCGTGTGACCGAAACAGAAAGAATCTTGCAGGCGCAGCGCGACCCGCGCGTCAGAGAAGAATTACTCGTTGAAAACAACGTCTTCATCCGTCGTTGCGCCTCCAAGGCGGCGGGACGATTTGTCGACCGCAACGACGACGCGTATTCCGAAGCGCTCCTCGCCTTCAACGACGCCGTCGCCGCGTATCGCGTCGAGAAAGGAGCATTCCGCGCACTCGCCGCCGTCGCGATTCAAAATCGCGTCGTTGACCTACTACGAAA
>CAVGEG010000092.1:0-11742 GCA_963628165.1 Paratractidigestivibacter sp.
CCCCCAATCTCACGCGCGGAGACTGTTCTTCCGTTGAATTCATCCAAAATCTCGTCGTAAACGGCGATATTCCCCTCTTTTTCGTCGATCTTTTCATTCAAAGTTTTTCGATCGATTCTTTAGGACATTTCGAAGGCGCGTTCGTCGCGCTCGCTTGTTCCGACGATCTCCGCCTCACGTGCAAACGTCTCCTCGCGGTAGACTTAAACGAATCCTCCGTCTCCGACGTCAAAAAAGAGACCCGCGTCCTCGACGGCGACAACTCCGGCACGGAACGCCAAAACATCATTATCCACTATCGCAATGGAAAAGCGTTCGAGGCGCTCCGGCAAGAGCTCCAAAACGGAAAATCGAAAATCGCCGTTTTCTATGGCGCGGCGCATCTTCCCGATCTCGGAAAACGTCTCGAGGAACAATTGGGACTCAAAAGAAATCTCGAACCTCTGTGGATTCAAGCCTGGAACCTGAATAAAAGCGAAAAGTAATCAATTACGAAAAAAGAGAACGCCTAGCGAGACGTTCTCTTTTTTTATTTTCATTCAGACGAATCTCATTTTTGTCCCGTCGACTGCTTGATTTCTTCAGACGTAATCAATCCGTCGGCGTCAAGATCAAGTTTGCCGAATTGCGCGATCGCCGAGGGGGATAGATTCGGCGCGAATTCGCGAAGGGTCAACTGTCCGTCGCCGTTGACGTCGCGCGCGATAAACCAGACGGGGACGCCAAGCATATCGGCGGGCGCGGGCGCATATTCTCTGACGCTTGACTCGTCCATATCGGTCAGGAGGACGTCGAGGAGTTCAGAGTCGTCGACGCTCTCCATTGCGGGGTTCCCTTCGGTGAAGAGATTCATGAATTCTTCGTCGGAGAGCGCTTCTAGTTCTTCCGGCGTTTGAGGCCCGCTAAGTTCTTCGTCAAGCTCTTCTTGCGACGCAAGCTTAGGCGCCGCGGAAGCGGTGCGAATCAAGACAGGCTGCTCCGCTTTTTCGACGATCACGTTCGGACGACGCGTCGCTTGAATCGGCTTCGGATTAGCGACGGTTCGATCTTTGGCGTATCTCGCAAGATAGAAGAGGACTTCCTGTTCGGTAAGGATCCAGTCGCCGTCAAGATCGATAGCTTGCGCGCCGGCGACGACGTCCTCCCACTCGTTCCGCTGGAGAGAACCGTCGCCGTTCTTGTCGTACTTCGACACGAAATAACGGCAATAAAAACGCAACGCCAACGGCAACGCGGGGGTCAACGTATCGTCGCGATGCGCGAGAATTTCCGTCATGCGCTCGTTTTCCGCTTCTTGTGAATATGGCTTTCCGTCCGAAAATTTCGGAACCGTGCCCGCGGTAAGAAGCGTTTCCGCCTGCTTTTTCTCTTCTTCGGTAAGTTCTCCTAGCTCGACGGGGCGTCCCTCAGCGGCGGCGGCGGCGGCTTCCGCGGCTCTGGAGTCTGTCGCCGCGGCAAAGTTGCCACTCTCCCAACGCTGCCACTGCGCTTCGCCCGCCATTTCGCGCAACCGCGACGCCATCGGCGAACTCTTCATGCGTTCGAAGCGTTCCGCCGTCATGTTCGCGGTCATTTGCTCAGGCGAAAATCGAGAATTGCCGCCGTTCCTCCGGAAGCGATTCGGCGCCTGCGCGAGAAGAGTCGATTGAGACGAACTCCAGTCTTCGGGAATCGCGTCGAAATAGGCCAGCGCGCCTAACGCAACGGCGACGCCTAACGTAAATTTATGGAGAGAGCGTAACCTCAACATTTTCGTTCCTTTCCTATTTCCTCATCCGTCAACGTCAAAATTGCGACGTTGAAAAAGCTCGACGCCGCCTCAAGACTTGTATCGGGCCTTGCTTTCATTATAATTGAACGTCAGTATATAGGAAAGCGCGCGGCTTTTCAAGGAGCGTATTCTTTAAACCGTGCCGCTACCGCATCAATTACTCTCGTCGAGGCGGCCGCAATCATGCTTGTTTTTGTCGAACCAGATTCTGATATGCTCAAACTCAACGCCGTGCAGATGCGCATCGCGCGCCAGGCGTTTAAAGACGACGGAAAGCTTTTGCAGCCGACCCTCAACCAACTGGGGGCGCGCACCGAAGAAATCGCGCTCTCCGCTATCGCGCGAAAACTCGGCATTAAAGTCGTCAATCTTGCGGCCTCTGAAATCCCCGACGACGTTCTCAATAATTTTCCGATAAAAATAATCCACCGTCGAAACGTCTTCCCTCTTGGCGTTCAGGAAGACGGCGCGTTATACGTCGCGACGTGCAATCCATTCGATCTTTCCGCTATCGACGAAATATCCGTTGCCGTAGGAACCCCGACGGCTCCCGTCGTCGTTACGTCGAGCGAATTAGCCAAATTAATCAAATCGCGTTTGGGCGTCGGCGCGGAAACAATCGACGGCCTGATGGAACAAACGGGGGACGTCGAAGTCTTAGACGACGGTCTTGATTGGGATCAGAGCGGCGACGCGGCGATGGCTCAAGAAGCCTCCGTCGTTCGTCTTGTCAACGATATTCTTACCGAAGCGATTGAAGCGGGCACGAGCGACGTGCACATCGAAGCGCAAGAAACGGGGATGAAGATTCGATACCGAATCGACGGCGTTCTCCAAACCCAGCCGACGCCCCCCGAAATCAACCGCTTCCAATCGGCAATTGTCAGCCGTCTGAAGATTATGTCGCGACTCAATATCGCGGAAAAGCGTATTCCTCAAGACGGTCGTATCAAAATCAAGGTCGCCGACCGCGAAGTCGACTTGCGTGTTTCAATCATCCCAATGCTTCACGGCGAAGGAATCGTCATGCGTATTCTCGATAAAGACCGCATGAACTTTACGTTGCGCGGCATCGGGATGGACGAAGACGTCTATCAAACCTTCGGCAAGCTTATTTCGCTCCCCCACGGCATCATCCTCGTGACAGGGCCTACCGGTTCCGGAAAAACGACGACTCTTTATTCCGCGCTGAACGAAATCAAGTCGGACGCGACGAAAATCATCACCACTGAAGACCCGATCGAATACCAACTTGACGGAATCAACCAAATTCAGGTCAATACGAAAGTAGGCCTGACCTTTGCGGCGAGTCTTCGCGCGATCTTGCGTCACGATCCCGACGTCGTCCTCGTCGGTGAAATCCGTGACTTCGAAACGGCAGAAAACGCTATTCAAGCGTCCATGACGGGGCACCTTGTCTTCAGCACGTTGCACACGAACGACGCGGCGGGCGCTTACACGCGTATGATCGACATGGGCGTCGAACCCTTCTTGGTCGGTGCGACGGTCGAAGGTATTATGGCGCAACGTCTTGCGCGGCGCCTCTGCAAACACTGCAAAGAACCGTGGAAACCGCGTCCGGACGAAGTCCCCGCCGACTTCCCCAAGGAACTTCTCGAAACGGGGACAATCTATCGCCCCGTCGGGTGTCGCGAATGTCGAAATTCAGGTTACGCGGGGCGCGTCGCGCTCTACGAGCTCCTCATCCCGAACGAAGAAATTCGTCGTCTTGCGGGCGCCAAAGCCCCCGCGATCGACGTCAAAAAGGTCGCGCGCGCCAACGGCATGGCGACCCTTCGCGACAATGGATGGAAGAAAGTTGGACTCGGGATCACCTCCGTCGACGAAGTCATCCGCGTCGCCAAAGAAGACTAGTTTCTTCCTCGCGCAACACAACAAAGGGGAGTCTCCTTCGATTCCCCTTTGTTTTTATTAACGCTACTCTTCTTTCTCCACCGTATCCGTTAGGTATCGCTCGGCGAATTTGTCGAGAAGTTCTTGCCATCTTTTGGAACACTCGGGATCGCTTTCAAGCATATGTCCCGAATTTTCATAGAAGACCAAATCAAAGACAGGCGCTGATCCGTCGTCTTCGCTTTGCTCCTCGAACGATTTCGCGCCCAATTTAGAAAACGCGTCTTGAAGAACGTCGCGATGAGTTGTCGGAACAAGGAAATCTCGACCTCCATAAGCGGCTAACGTTGGAGGAGCGCTCCCCGTAATGTGCGCGCTAGGCGAGATCGATTCGATCGCCTTTTCCGTCTCTGCGTCCGGATTCGCAAGTTCCTTCCCTGTAATCTCTTTCCCCGACATGAACGACGCAAACCACGCAATTCCTTTTGGATCCTCCTCTTCCGTCCACGTGGAAGCGTGGAAATCGACGGGACCGACGCGCGGCGCTAAAAACGCGATCTCAACGTCCGGCGTCCCCGTTCGCTCTTTGAACGCGTACCCGTAAAGCATCGTCAGATGCCCGCCGGCAGAGTGGCCGCTAAGCGCGACGCGCTTTACCTGATACCCGTTTTCGGAACCGACTTCAGCCAACTTTGAAATTGCCGCGTCGATTTCATCCAAGACTTTGGCGATCGAATATTCTTTCTTGATCGTCTCGTCTTTTTCGTTATAGAGCATGTACTCAATATTAGCGGCCAGATACCCAGACTTTGCCGCTCTCTGAGCAAAGGCGTCGGTTTCGCGTCGCGTTCCTCCGACCCACGCTCCGCCATGAATGAAGACGAAAGCCCCCTTCGATTTAGCGGTCTCAACTTCTTTAGGAAGATAAACGTCCATGACTTGCCAAGGTTTGGAACCGTACGAAACGTCCTTCAAGGTCGTTCCGTCCTTCCCTTCCTCCCAATCTTCGACAAACCCTCCGTTTCGCATTCCCTTGCTAAAAAAATAACCGCCGACTCCGGCTAAACAGGTTCCGGAAAAGGCGCAAAACACAGCGCTCCAGAAGAGGAAACGCCCGATTCGACGCCGCCAACTTGCCCGAGGCTTTTCTTGGTTTTCTGACAAAGAAATCGAATCTTTTCTTTCTAAACTCATTATACATAATCCCGTTACACGTTTTTTCAAATGAATTCGCAAAAGATTTGCGTACGTTGAAAAGAAGACGCTTTTTTGAAATATTTGTTACATCTTGTCGTCTAAGAACCAAAAACGAAGGGGCTTGCCTCTTAGGGGAAAAAACTGTTATAATGGACTAGTTGGCGGTTTGGATATTTAGAGAAAAATAAACGACCAGCCAAACAGAACCTTTGGCTTCATTATGAGTTTCAACATATAAGGAAGTCGTCTATCAACGTTTGTTAAGGACGCAACGTGAATATCAAACCTTCAGCAGAAGTTGCCGAGAACGACGAAGACGCTCGTCTTATGCTTGCTGTGCAAGCAGGCGATCCGATGGCGTTTGAGGAATTAATGGCGCGTAATCAAACGCGCGTCCGCTCGTTTTTGTTGCGTTTTGTCGGTTCGCTTCAACTTGCCGAGGATTTAGCCCAAGAGGTGTTTTTGCGCGTTTTCAAACATCGCGCGTCTTATCGTCAAGAGGCGAAATTTACCACGTGGCTCTATCGAGTTGCGCATAACGTCGCGTTCAACGCGCTTCGCGCGAAAGGACGGCGGCCCGAAGCTCTCTTTAGCGGAGTTTCCAGCAGCAACCTCGGATCCACAACGAGCGTTGACTTTGAAAACTCCATTATGGAAAAGACGGGCTCCACTCCGACGCGCCAGCTTGCTAAAGTGGAACTTCAGCAAATCGTTCGCGACGCTGTTGACGCGTTACCCCCTCGACAACGTGAAGCGATCCTCCTTTCGCGTTTCGAAGGATTGAGTTATCAAGAAATCGCCGACGTCATGAATATGTCCCCTCAAGCCGTGAAATCGCTCGTTTGTCGCGCTAAAATGAAACTCAAAGAAGCCCTCGAACCCTATGTTGAAGAAGGGAGGAATTCCGTATGAACACGAAAAATAACCTCTCTTCCAACATTCCCGACGACGATTGCGATTTTCTAGACTTTGTCGACGATCAAGATCAAGACGACCTTGACTCGACGCCTCTCGACGAAACCGAGTTGCAGATCGCCGCGTGGCTTGACGGCGAGCTCGACGACAAAGAACGCGCGGAGTTTGAAAAAAGAATTGAAAACGATCCGCAGTTGCGCGCGCGTGTCGAAAACGAGAAAAACGCCCTCGACGCCTTGAACCTAATCGACGACGACAACGATAAAATCGCCCCCGATTCTCAGGTCGTCGACAAGACCATAGAAAAACTCAACGCCCAGACTCAAGTAGAATTAAACGCGCTACAAAAAGAGAAGATAAAGCGACGAAGAACCGCTCTAATCTTCCAAGGAATCGCGCTCCTCGTTATTTGCGCCATTGGCTTTGAAGCCTTCAGTCTTTTCTTCCCCAACGTCGAAAAAAGAAGACGAGAAGACGCCCCCGTCGTGGAACGACTACAGCAGCTCGAATCGGTTGGAACGTTCGACTACCTCGTCGCTCTCAACGACTCCCATATTCTCGATCTCTGGAGCCAAACGCAAAAAGAAGCCTTTGACGTCTTTGGCATTCCCTCCGAAAAGAGAGATCAGCGCGCGTCCATCCCCGCGAATAGAGCCTACGACGACCTTATTCAAGATCGTGTCTTTTATCGTCTCCAAAGACGTTTTGAGGCTATGGATCCCCAAACGCAAGAGAAATGGCGCAATCTAAGTCGACAAATCAGCGAAGCGCCAAATTCCGCAAGTCTCTATAAGACGCTCGACGACTATTCCGCTTGGCTGGTTCTCTCGTTGCAATCCGACGAGAGGGAGAGATTCGAAGCGCTCCCAAATTCCGAACGTTTATTTGAAATTAAACGTCGGGTCTTCGAATGGCAAAAGATGGTAGCCTCTTTCAAGTCAACGCAATTGAATAAGGGAGAGGAGCCGAACGTTGCGTCCGGCGCCGACGCCGACGATTCTCCCCCAAAACTTCACAGTTCGACGTCGCTCCTGCGCGCGTCGTTGCCCGCCGATCTCCAAAAAGAGGATCTACGCCCCATTTATAGCGCGTACCTCCAATACCGAGACGCCGCTCAAAAGAATCCCAATCTTGACAATCGCCATGAAGACGTCTTAGAATTCATCGCTTCGATTGACAAGGAAAAATTCTTTTCCAAATTTTCGCCGGAAAGTCGCAAATGGTTGAAGGAACTGGAACCGGAACAACAGTCGTCGATCCTCGGACTCTTGATCTCCATTAGCTTTATCGAAAACGCCGAACGACCTTTTGTGCCGATGCGCCCATTTCAAAATAAAGAAGAACCGCGTCAACCGAACGGCCCTTCGGCGGTCGATTCACTCCAGAATCTTGCGGCGACCTTGCGCAATGCAAGCCAAAAAGAAAGGGATTTTATCACGTCATGTCCAACCCCTGAGGCGCGTGGACGGCTTATTGGGCTCGCGTGGTTGAATCACAATCGTTTTAATTCCAGGGGCGAAAAGATTCCTTTTTCCCAAGAAGCCCCCTCGCAACGCGACGGCGCGGAAATGGGAAACGGACGCGGATCGCGTTTTAAAGAAGGTAACGATTCGGAGTCAAACACAGGGAAGGGCATGTGGGAATCGCCTCAGAAACGACCGAGAAGGACAGCGTTTTAATCAATAAAAACGATAAATTCAAACCAGAGACATTCCGTTTGTCAAGGACTTGACGTGGAAAATTGGAAAAAAGTACAAAAAAAGCAAGTTTTTTCTTATATCTTCTCTTGCTTTATTCCTATATTGTGTATATTACCTATTGTATACAAAAATAATGCGTCGGGGTTTTAAGGATTTCCATATTTTGCGTTGTTTACATGGGTGACGACTTGCAACGACGCGAAAAGCGCCGGGATTGAAGGGGTTCAATCCCGGCGTTATTTGTTCTCTACCCCCTTTTTCCTAGCTCTATTCTCATTGACGCCACCCCCGCGCGTTATATAATTTTTCTTCTGAACAGGCGGAACGTCCGCCTTGTCCTTCCTTCATCTTTTGAGCGTTTTATTAACGAAAACGAACTGATTGATCCAAAATGCGTAACTAATGACAAGCGGTTAGCCCGCAGGAGCCCCCAATGAGCGCGAATATTCTGTTTCTTCCCGAGCTAAGGGAAATGATTAAAAATCATGACGATAAAGAAATGCAGATATTCTGTTCAGCTCTTCACCCTGCGTCGACCGCCGATTTTCTCAACGGGCTAGAACCCCACGAAATCTGGAGAATTCTTCAAGCCATTCCTGTTACGTTACGCGCTGAAATATTTTCATATTTCGACAACGACCTTCAGGTTCGCATAATCGAAGAATGTCCTCGAGACGAAGTCGCCAAACTCCTCGAAGAAACCCCTTCCGACGACCGAGTCGACCTTCTGGACGACGTTAAGCCCGAGGTTGTCGACGAACTCTCCAATCTTCTTCCAACGGAAGACCGAAAAGACGTCGCGCTTTTAAGTAGTTACGACGAAGGAACGTGCGGCGCGGAAATGTCGTCCGACTTCGTTCGTCTTCGCGAAGATATGACCGTCGGCGAAGCCATTACCGAAATTAGCGCTCAAACGCACCTAATGGAAACGGTCTACTATCTTTACGTCCTCGACAAGGAAGGGCGTCTTGCGGGCGTCGTCTCCGCGAAGGATCTTTTGCGACGTATTAACCAGCAGACGACGCCAATTTCCTCCTTCATGAAAGGCGCGGGGACGCTCGTCACGGTAAACGCGAATCAAAGTCGCGAAGAAGCGGTTAAACAAGTCGAAAAGTACGACTTCATCGCCATTCCCGTCATCGACGAACAAAATCAGCGAATGCTCGGGGTTATCACGCACGACGACGTTCTTGACGCGGCGGTTGAGGAACTCGTTGAAGACGCCCATTTAAGCGCGGGCGTCGACCCTTTGAACGACGAAACGTATTTAGGCTCCAACCTTTGGCTTCTAGCGCGCAAACGCTTCACATGGCTCGCTATCTTGCTCTTCGGCGCGATTACGACCGCGATGATCTTGAAACTTTTTAACAACGTGAGCGATCGCGTCGCGTGGCTTGTCGCCTTCCTGCCGATGATCGTTTCTACTGGGGGGAATAGCGGAGGGCAATCAGCGACGCTCGTCATAACGGCGCTTGCGACGGGAGAAATCACCCTCTCCGACTGGAAGCGCATCATGTCGCGAGAGCTTTTGATGGGGCTGATTTTAGGATTCGCCATGGCGGGTTGCGGACTCATTAACGCGCTGTTAATCTACGGTTCGTCGGTTCCAACGTTACAGCTCCTCCTCGTGCCGCTCGCCGTTTTGTGCGTCGTTTTCTTCAGCAACTTGACAGGCGCCCTGCTCCCTCTTTTCTTTCAGAAAATGCGTTTAGACCCCGCATTGATGAGTAATCCGTTCGTCGCGGGGGTTTCCGATACGCTCGGCACGTTCATTTACATGCTTCTTGCGACGATTCTGATCGCCCCGTTCTATCCTAGATAAACGCTCTCCAACCATTCCAAATGGGTTAGAACTCGAGTCGCGTTGTAGCGAAGAAAAAGCGTCTACATTATTTCCCAAGAATAGACTTTCCTAAAAAAAAGGGAGACAAGCTGAATCTCGGCTTGCCTCCCCTTTTATATCCTTCTCGACTAATGAAGAAGGTCTCTCTTTCTAAAAAGATTATTCAACCGCATCCTTCAAACGAAAACGGCGTTTAACGATCGCTTAACACGATTTCAGTAGATCATTTCCCCTATCTTCCATAAGTAATCCATTACTTGAGCGGCTCTTAATTTAGCGACGCTCCAATTATGGGGATTATTTATCACAAACTGATAATGTCCTTCCATAAATTGCAAGAACTCCGCATACGATTTGCGCACCTGCTGTCGATAAGCCGCCCTTTGCGCCCTATCGTCTTCTGAAAGCGTACACTTCCGGTAGTACAAATCAGGCGTTACAATTCTGGCGCACTTCTCTCTTAACTGGTATAGACGAACAGCCTCATTATCGTTATACGAATCAGGAACCGGGATCCCCGACCGTTTAGTCTCTTCGTCGAGAGCTAAAAATTCATCGTTACTCTTAATTACTCGATCAACGTCAAGATACGTCTCTTGTTTGACCATCAGACAGATCTCAAAAAAAAGATCCTCTTGGTCAAAGTTCCCTTTAGGAACTGTATTTGAACCCTTTTCTCGAGCATATTTAACTCGAAGAGACGCCCAATTTCCTTCCGACGTATTATAGGCGATGGGAATAAGAGATTCAGCGGCGTCCCAGTCCCCCTTGAGTTCATAAGCAACGGCGAGTCCCCTGAGGTAATAGCTACAAATACGCCCATTCGCGAGCCGTTCATCGTCGTTTTTCCCCAGAGAGAGGTACTCCTCGCTCAACGGCTGGAGCTTATTTAGTCCCTTTCGGCAATATTTGATTACGTCGTCGTAATCTTTACCTTGTAGAGAGAGACGAATACGAGAGGTCACATCCATGGGGATGTAGAAGGGATCTTCGGAAAGGAAGCTATAATCGATCTTATACCCTCCTTCTTCATCAGATAAGAATTGTCCCATTTCGTCGATTAAAGGATTATTAGGTTCCTCTTTTTGGCTTTTATAGAACTCTTCTTTCTCTTTGATATAATTCCGTTTGCGTTCTTCAAGAATTCCCGAAATTATCGCTGGATCTGTAACAATATTTGAGTCAGCCTTCCCCGGAGCTGTTCGTATGCGTTCATTCTCCCGTATAGCCTCTTCCGTAGTAGATAAAAGTTCCTCTTCTTTCGAGCGATCAGGAACATTCGAGGCGTCGTTTTGAATGCCTTCACTCGCGTTAAGACGCGAATAGTCTAGGAAATTCGAGAGACCACACGCTTGTAAAACCAAGACTAAAAGTCCCAGGGTAAATAGGAATCTAGCATGCTTTACAATCAATAATTGCATTTGAAACGTCCTTTCTTCTATAAAGTCGAATCCGTTTCGTCTTCGTCTTCTAGGTGAACAAAGAAAGTATTCGTTCCTTGTTTACCACCATACGTACAATACTTTTCTCCTCCCCAAACCTCTTCGGTTACCCCCCAAAACTCAACGACGTTCAGTGAATCAGAAATTACCACGCCTGGAGCTCCCCATTTTACAGAATTTCGACTTGTCAAATCAGCAATCGTTTTATTATCAAAAGCAGGACCGCAAAAAGTTTTTACATCCCATCCGTGCTCTTTCAAAGCAACCAAAAGAGACCGAGTAGAAATCGACGCGCCGTTCGTCTGATCAAGATAATTATGCCAGGAAACAAACCACACTTCGGGACAAATGCCGTTATTCACAGAAGCCATTTACTAAATCCTATATAAAGAAGTTCATATATATTCCTTTTCTCAACTATCTAAAGCGGCTCCTCGCCGTTTGCGCTAAATATAGCGTCATAGTGAAAAGACGTCAAGTCACTATCTATTACAATATTTTAAAAAGAGTAAAAAAGGTTGTTTATTTACTAATACAGAAGACATTCTATATAAGTTAAGAGAATATATCGCTACAAAGCTCCACAGAATTAAGTCACAACATGGAAATCTTCTATTCTGTTGTCAGAATTATCCCCTATTAAGCGAACAAATAACGGATCGAGCTAGATATTCTCTCAAAGCTCCACAGGAAGTTTCTTCTCTCAATCTTTTCTCATCAGAGTCAGACTCTTTCTTCTCTCTCAGCTCCCTTATTTCAAATCTTGAGGAATACCTCTATCAGAAAAGACTCAAGGTTCAATTTAAAAGGGGTTATACACAAACATGAGAATCTCAAAGCAGGATGCCTAGAGAATACTCGATATAACAGATCTTTTCCTCTGGAGAGAGGCTTAATTCCTAAAGCGCTCAGAAAGGCAAGATAGCTTTGATACGACAAGAAACAAAAAAAGCCCTACGCGAGGCAGGGCTCATATATCACAGTAAAGAATCAACAAACAGAGCGAACCAACCACGACTC
>CAVGEG010000093.1:0-11443 GCA_963628165.1 Paratractidigestivibacter sp.
AGCCGATGGAACACGCTCCGCGCCGCAACCGTCGCGAAGCGGAAGATTTTGACGAGCCGATGGAACACGCTCCGCGCCGCAACCGTCGCGAAGCGGAAGATTTTGACGAGCCGATGGAACACGCTCCGCGCCGCAACCGTCGCGAAGCGGAAGATTTTGACGAGCCGATGGAACACGCTCCGCGCCGCAACCGTCGCGAAGCGGAAGATTTTGACGAACCGGTGGAACGCGCGCCGCGCCGAAATCGACGCGAGGCGGAAGACTTCGACGAGCCAGTGGAACGCACGCCGCGCCGCAACCGTCGCGAAGCGGAAGACTTTGGCGAACCGGCTGAACGCGCTCCGCGTCGTCGCGAAACTCCCGAAGGCGTCGTCAAGCCCGTGCTCCCGACATGGGACGACGCGGTCGGGTATGTCGTCGCGTTCAATCAGAGCCGCCGCGTGATGCGCGGACGCAACAGATGACGCTTGGGGCGTTATGAGATCTGAGAACGGCGTTTGGAGAAGACGCCGTTCTTTTTTTATGGTCGCCTGGGTGCGAGGATCGGGCGCCTTCCGAGGGGAAGAGGCCTTCCGAGGGGAAGAGGGAATTCGGAACGTTTTCGGGGAATAGATGAGTGGAATTTTTTGCGACGGACATTTGTGTTGTTCGTGGTACAATCCGAATAGAAGGAGACGCCGATAAAACGCGTACAGAAATTTTTATGAAAAGGGAAAAAAAAGGGATTTCGTGTGAATTCTGAGGGAAAAATCAACGATAATCTATCCAGCGGGAAAGAAGCCGGACGCAATCCGGATTCTAGTTGCGCGCGATGGAAGGGCTCCTTAGGCGGAGCGTGACCGCGCGGGCGGTACCGAGAAAAGAATTATGCCTAAGGCGACCGATACGCGCGTTTCGAGCGCAGGCGTCTCACGCGTCGATACGCGCGACGTTGACGACGAGATCGAACTGGCGCGCCTCGGAGTGAGTTTACGATTTTTATTACAAACACGAGTTCTGAGATCCGACGACAATCCGGCTCGTTCGCGTAGCGCGACCACGCGGCGCTTGAGTTTGCACTCCCTAAACGCAGAGTTTGCAAGCGCGCCTCTGAGAAGGATTGAAACGGCGACGCCTCATTGCAGCGGCGGTCGTTTAGCGAGCGGAAAGGGATCTTGGCAGGAGGAAAAACATGCGACGTTTGTTCGTGCCGATTTGTTTCGGTTTACTTATCGCTCTTGGCGTTCCGAGCCTGTATGCCGGCAACCAGGAAGAGGCTAACAGAATAGCCCAGCGCCTCACTCAGCAGTATCCCCAATACAATATTCAAGTTGCCTATCAAGAAGGCAAAGTTCGTTTGCGAGGCGAAGTCGCTTCGGAAGCGGATCGCGCGGCGATCGCCGATTTCGTTCGTCATATCCCGAAAGTTCGCGCCGTCTCCGACAAGAATATGACCGTCGTCGAGACTTCTGAAGTCGCGGCGCCTCAGGTCGCCGAAGTCGCGCCTCAGTATTCCGAACCCTTTGGCGAAAGGCTCCGCGGTATTCGTTCCGTTCAGGCGACTGTCGCCGCTCCCGCGCCCGTCGTCTACGGCGCTACTGAAGACGTCGTCGCCGCTCCCGCGCCCGTCGTTGAGTCCACGGCCGCTCCCGTCTACACCGGAGCTCCCGTTGGAACGCCTATCGACGCCGCGACTTCCGCTACCCGTTCCCCCAGCGATTACTTCGCTCCTCAGGGCGCTCAGACCCCGACCATGCAGAACGGTCAGCCCAATCTTCCTAATTACGCTTGGCCGTCCTACGCCGAGTATCCGAACTACTCCCAGGTCGCTTATCCCAAGAGTTACGAAGCGAGCGCTTTCCCCTACATCGGCCCCTTCTATCCTTATCCGGAAGCTCCTCTCGGATGGCGTAAGGTCACGATGCAGTGGCACGACGGTTACTGGTGGCTCGATTTTAACGACGGTTCTCAGAACGGTCCCTTCTCGCCCCTCTTCCGTAGTAAGACTCAGTATCGTTGAGTTTCGCGATAATCTGCGGATTTTAAACGCCGCCGCCGGAACGCTATGCGCGTTGCCGGCGTTTTTTATCCCCTTACGATCCTCCGCGCCTCTCCGTATGTTCCGCGCGCGGAGAACTCGAGGTTGTCCATATGCCTATTTACGAATTTCAATGCAAAAAGTGCGGCGCGTCCTTCGAACTCCTCGTTCGTGGCTCGGAAAAACCGACGTGCCCCAAATGCGCTTCCGAAGACGTCGGAAAACTCATGAGCGCCCCCGCGTCTTCCTCTCACAATTCAAACAACGCCCTGTGCGGACAAGATTGCGGCGGAGAACACGCCCATTCATGTTGCTGCTCCGGACATTGTTGCCATCGCTAATCGTTCGCACGACGCGACGTTCCAACGCGCCAATAAAAAAAGCCGCGACGCTTTCACGCTCGCGGCTTTCTTTTTTGGACGGGAATCTCAGTCCGCATATTCCTCGTCGTCGTCGAACTCGCTCTTAGGACGCGGGAATATCTTACACAAGAAGATTCCGCCGAAGTAGAGGAAGATCAGGCACGAGAGCATGAAGAGCATGCTCCACGGATCGGGGGGCGTGATAATCATCGACATACACGCGACGCTGAAGATCGCGATTCGCCACTTCTCCATGTAGATCTTGATCGAGAAGATTCGCAGACGCTCCATCACGAACATCGCGAGGGGAAGTTGGAACGCCGTGCCGAACGCCACCGGGATCAGGAGTGCGAAGTTCAACCATTCGCTAATGCGCGTGTCCGGCTCGATATCCATACCCGCGTTAAAGCGGAAGAGGAATTGCAACATGAACTGGAAGACGACGAAGAACGCGAGCGCGAATCCCAGCAGGAAGAGGGTGACGCTCAGCGGCAGAAAACGATACACGTACTTCTTTTCGTTCGGATAGAGCCCCGCGCCGACAAAACGCCAGAAGTAATAGAAGACGCCGGGACTCCCGAGAACGATCCCCAAAAAGAGCGCCGTCTTCAAGAAGATGATGAAGGACTCTTGCACGGAGAGCGCGCGCGTCTTAGAGCGCGAGTCGTCCCCAAGTTTTTCCCAGAGGAGGATCATCGTCGGCGCGTTCGACGAATCGTCCGCGCTCAAACCTGTCTGTGTGATCAATTCGTCCTTATACGATCCGAAGTTGTCGACAAGTTGCAATCGTTTGCGACGCGCGATCTCCTCTTCCGGAAGGGACGTCCCCGACGTCGTCGGAACCCCCGCGTTGCGGAGCGTTTCGAGATCTTTCGGGAAGATATAGAACGCGCGCGCCGTCATGTGCAACTTCGCGGGCGCAGACGCGATTTCTTCGTCGTAGCCGAGTTCGCGGAGCTCGCGGCTCTTCTTTTCAAGTTGGCGTTGCGACTCGAGAATGTGATACGTCTCCAGCGACTTTTTCAAAGGCCGCTGAATAAATTCCACCGCCAACGACGTCAGAGAAGGACAGAAACCCAGAGGAATGACCGCTACGATTAACCCGATCGCAACGCAGAGAATCGCGCCGATTAGACACGTCCTAAGCTCGTCAAGATGTTCTAGAAAGGACATCGAGGACTGATTGAACAGATCCTCGTCTTTTTTTGTACGCGGCATTTTCAGACCTACTCATATATTAAGGGGCGCGAAACGCGGACTCGCGCCGACGACGCGCCTCCGTTTTACCTAAATTACCTTGTTAATATACCCCACTTTGTCCAATTTGACAAGGCTTTTTTCTCGCTCGCCCACCTTTCTTGACGCCGTTATATTCCCTATATCCTGAATCGCGCCGCGCCGTTGACGCGATCCCCGCCCCGTTTTATAATGGCTTCGTTACGACGAACGCCGTCGAGGAGGGAATATGCGAAGGTTTATCGGCGCATATGGCGCTTTGGAAAACGCGTGTCGACGCGCCGCCGACGCCGCGGAGCGTCGCCTTCACGTCTTTCTCAACGGCGAAAGGGGCGTCGGCAAAGAGACCCTCGCGCGGAGGATCGCCAAGGACGCGAACCGACCTTTTCGAAGCTTGCGCGCCTCGCGACTTTCCGACGAAGAATGGATCCGTCTCTTCGAAGAACGCGAACTCTTCTTAGGGCGCGTCCTCTATTTGAGCGAATTGGAGCGCGTTCCTAAAGCGATCGCGCGTCGACTCGCCGTCGCCGCCATGGAAAACGCGCTCCCCTTCCAACTCGTCGTCGCTTCCGAGACCCCTTATGTCGACCTGGCGCGCGATCGCAACTTTCTGCGCGAAACGCTCGCCTTCGTCGCCGCGTTCCCGATCGTGATCCCCGCGTTGCGCGATCGAAAAGAAGAGCTCCCGAAGCTCGCCCAGCTCTTCTTCGACGACGCCGCGCGAAAGCTCGGCGCATGGCCCAGGCGCGTCGAAGACAAAGAGATCGACTTCCTTATGAAACGCGAGTGGCCCGACAACCTCGACGGCCTCCGTCGCGCCGCGCGTCTCGCCGTAAAACGCGGGGGCTTCGCCCCAGAGCCCAAGCTCCAACCCCAACCGCCTCGCCCCGCGCTCGCCGTCCTCCCCGCGCAACCTCTTCCGCCGACGCCGCGCGTTCCCGGAAAAGACGCCCCCTTCCCAACCCTCGACGAAAACGCCCGCGCTCACATCGAAGCCGCGCTCCGCCTCGCCAAAGGCGTCGTCGAAGGAAAGAACGGCGCCGCCGTCCTCCTGGCGATCAACCCGTACACCCTTCGCGCAAGAATGCGCAAACTCGGCGTAGACTGGTCGAAGTTTCGCGAGGAATAGTCGATCGAACCCCCTCTATTTGACAAGGAGATTTACAATGAGATGTACGAGACGCGACGCGCTACGTTTAGTCGCCGCCGCTCCCTTCGCTACCGTCCTCCGCGCTAGCGACGCGTCCCACGACGCGCGCGAAGGAGACCCCGAATACTTGCGTCCCGGAGCCGATCCCCAGGCGATCCGCTATCGCGACAAAGTATACTGGTGCCGTTCCACGAAAAAGGGCGTCGATCTCTACTACGCCGACACGATTCGCGACGAAGGAACGCGCCTTACCATCTGGAACGCGCCCGCAAAGGGGCCCTATTCGCGCGAAATTTGGGCTCCCGAGATCCATTTCCTCGACGGAAAGTTCTACGTCTACTTCGCCGCCGACGACGGAGAAAACGCCAATCACAAGACCTACGTCCTCGTTTCCGAAAACGACGACCCCACGTCCCGCTATGAGCTCACGGGGCCCGTCTATACCGGGGACGACTTTGAGGGGAAGACGAAGAATCGTTGGGCGATCGACGCGACGGTGTTGGAGAAGGACGGAAAGAGGTATTTGATCTGGTCGGGTTGGGAGGATACGCGCGACGTTCAGTATCTTTACGGGGCTCTTTTAGCGTCGTCGCCGACGGAAACGGCGAGCGCGCGGGTTAAGCTTTGCGCGAACGACGATTACGTTTGGGAACGCGTTGAAGAACGCGTGGGGACGCGAGGTCTCAACGAGGGTCCGTCGGCGTTTTACGCGCCGAATGGTAAGATCTTTTTGACGTACGCGTGCGCGGCGAGCTGGTTGCCGACGTATAAAGTCGGGCTTTTGGAGCTTGTTGGAGACGACCCGTTGGCTCCGGGAGCGTGGAGAAAGAGGTCGACTCCCTTTTTGGATAACGACGAGCGGCAGTTTGGGGTCGGTCACGGTTCGTTTTTTTACGACGAAAATGGGGAGTTACTGTATTTGTATCATGCGAAGCGCAGTCGGGAGCCGGGCTGGCCGCGCGACGTTTTTTGCCGACCGGTCGTGTTGGAGGAGGACGGAACGCCGCGTATAGTCGGAACGGCTGGAGCGAAGAAGTCGGAGTAAGGGTAAGAAAGATGGGGTACACATTTAAGGCGGACGCGTCGATTGATCTTCACGGGTTGCGTCCGGACGAGGCTCTGGCGCGAGTTCGACGGATGGTGGAGTCGGGGAGGTACGCGGACAAGTCGATCGAGATCATTCACGGTCAGGGCCGTGGCGTTTTGCGCGAGAGGGTGCGTGAATGGGGCGAGCGATCGTCGAAGGTTAAGAGGATAGTTTGCGCGGAAGAGATCGGTTTCCTCGGCGGGGGCGGGGTGACGATATTTTTTCTTTGAGGCGCGGCGACGATAGGTGAAAGACGCTGTTTTGGTTGGAAAGGCAAGGTTTGATGAAGGATAGAATTAAGGAATTAAGAAAGAAGCTGAGGTTGTCGCAGCGGGAATTCGGAGAGAAACTTTCCTTGTCGACGCAGACGATTTGCGCGTGGGAGCATGGTAAAAACGTGCCGATGCGCGGGATCAAACAGATGTGTAGCGCTTTTCACGTGCGTCAAGAGTGGTTGCAGAATGGGGAAGGGGAAATCTTCGATCCGCGACATGGAATGATCGTTGATCCGAACGAACCGAACCCGCGTCTTGCGGCGTGGACGGCGCTTATGTCGATGATAATCAATAAAATGTCGACGGAGGAGAAATTGGCGTTTGCGATCGCGCTTCGCGAACGAATTTTGATTAACAGGGCGTTGAAAGATCCTCGTACGGCGGTCGAGGCGCGTCAGTACGAAGCTGACAAGATGTACAGCATTTACCACTTTTTTGCGCATTGAGCGGATTGAGAAGAGACGACGGGTATAAAGGCGGCTCCGATTGTCGCGTTTCTAACGATTGAACCCTTCGAAAAGTGAAAATAAGAGGGAAAAAAATCGCGTAGTTATTGACGGGCGCGGGCGGGGTGGATTATACTCGATATGGCGTGGCTTCAGCGGCGTCTTTCCAGGGAACATTCGATTGAACGATAATTAAAAGAGCGTAATTATGACTATCCGACACAACACAAACGCGCAGCGCCCCTCGCGCCGCGGTTTTTTCCGTTCGTTCGTCGCCGCGGCGACGTTGCGCGACAAGGGGACGCGACGTCTGGCGGCGCTCGCCTGCGCCTCGACGGTTCTGTTCGTCGGCCTACCTCAACTCTTTGCGCAGAACGCGGGCGACGCGAAGATGCGCGTCGTGAAGCCTTTTATCGGATACGGCGACGTTTTTCAGTGGAGCGACTTGCCCGAAATCGTTGCTCAGGGCGCCTCGGCGGAAGCGGACAAAGACCCTCTTCTCGATTACTCGTGGGGGGGCGACCTCTTCTTCGAAAAAGAGGTCTGGCAGCTCCAGTTCGCGTATAAGAACGTTCGTTCGATCGACGTCGAGTACCCTACCGCCGACGGTAAGTTGCAGTCGCGCCGCGTGTGGTATCTCGTCTACTCCGTGACGAACACGGGGGAGCGTCTCAAGGCGGTCGTCGACGACTCGATGGGCGCGGACGTTTCGAGCAAGCGCCTAGATAAGGATAATAAAGAAGTCGTTTACCAGTTCCCGGAGAACAACCTTGTCGGCCCTTACAAGCCTGAGCAGACGGTATATCAGGCAGGGGACGAGAACGGCGCCGTGACGATCGTGCCGCGTTTCGTCTTCGTGTCGTCGTCGATTCAAGGAAAGCTGACCTACGAGCGCAAAGGCGCCGAGGATCTCTTCGTCGGGCATACGCGGGGGGCCGAGACGGGAATCTATTACGATTCCTTCCAGCCGCTGGCTCTCGTTCGCATTCGACAGAAGGAAGGACGCAAGGGAATCGAGATTCTCGACTCCACGCGCATTTCGAATATGAAGATTCAACCCGGCCAGACGGTCTGGGGCGTCGCGACATGGACCGACGTCGACCCGCGGATCGACAAATTCTCGATCTACGTGAGCGGATTGACGAACGCGTGTCGTTGGGAACTTGACGAGGACGAATTGGACGGATTCGGCGCGGCGGATACTCAAGTCGGCGCGGGACGTTCGATTTGGCGCAAGGTCTTGAAGATTAATTTTTACAATCCTGGCGATGAAGCGCACAGCGGCGGCAAAGAAATTTATAATAATTTGCCAGGGGAACTTGACTACGAGTGGATTTACCTGTAAAATATACGGGAAATGTTTTACGCGTTCGTGACGCGAGCCCCTGTGCGACTTGTACTTGCGAGATTGGCTCCCACGACGTCTTTGTCGCGCGCGCTTGGTCGTTGCGACCTCTAAAGACAGGCGTCATGCGCTTCCCGAAAAGAATGTGGAAACGCGCCGGTCTCGCGGAGTTATTTAGATTTTGACTTAGTTTAGAAGGTGGTACAATGGCTCATAAGAAAGGTCAAGGTTCTAGCCGCAACGGTCGCGACTCGAACGGTCAGCGCCGCGGAGTTAAGGTTTATGGCGGACAGACTGTCCAGCCGGGTTCCATTATCGTTCGTCAGTGCGGTACTCGTTGGCGACCTGGAAAAGGCGTCGGACTTGGAAACGACTATACGATCTACTCCCTCATCGACGGCGTCGTGACCTTCGATCAGGGTGGACGTCGCGTCAACGTCTTCGAGGCTAACGCCTGATTGACGCCGACTTGTCGAGCTTCGGGGGACGGTTATACCGCCCCCTTTTTTTGTATCCCTCTGTTAGGAGATTCTTATGTTTGTTGATGAAGCGGCTATCGACGTCGTCGCGGGTAAAGGCGGCGACGGATGCTCCAGCTTCCGAAGGGAAAAATACGTCCCTAGGGGCGGCCCCGACGGCGGCGACGGAGGAAAAGGGGGAGACGTTATTATTCGCGCTAATCAGAACGTCGCGAGTTTGTTGCAACTCGCAAATCAGCGCGTATGGAAAGCTCAAAACGGAGAGCAGGGCGGCTCTTCTCAGTGTCATGGTAAAAATGGACGCGATCTCATTATCGACGTCCCCGTCGGCACGATGGTCTTCGACTTAAACCACGACCTTCTACTCAAAGACCTCAAAGAAAACGAAGACTCGTTCATCGTCGCGCGCGGCGGGTTCGGCGGTAAAGGAAATATGCGCTTTAAAAGCGCGACGATGCGCTCCCCGACGATCGCTCAGCCCGGCGAAAAGGGACAGTCCCGTTCCATTCGACTTGAACTGAGAATGATCGCCGACGTCGGCCTCGTTGGTTTTCCCAACGCGGGAAAGAGCACCCTCTTGAGTCGCCTCACGAAGGCGAAACCGAAGATCGCCAATTATCCCTTTACGACGATGACCCCTCACCTGGGTCTTGCGCAAATCGGTCCCGACCGCGGTTTCGTCATCGCGGATATTCCCGGTTTGATCGAGGGCGCGAGCGAAGGCGTCGGCCTCGGTCACGACTTCTTGCGCCATATTCAGCGCGCGGGCGTCATCCTCCATCTGGTGGAGCCCGCGCCGGTCGACGGAACCGATCCGATTCGCAACTACAAGGCGATTCGTCGCGAGCTTGAAAACTTTGACGAAGAGCTGGGCAGGCGCCAGGAGATCGTCGCGGTTACGAAGAACGACCTCCCGGAAGGCGTCGAAGTCCGGAAACGCTTCAAAGACGAGCTCGGGATCGACGCATTTTTGATCTCCGCCGTCACCGGCTACGGGCTCAAAGCGCTCGTTGAAAAGATCGACGAGATCCTTAAGCCGAAACCTCGATGGTAATTTTAAGGGACGCTTTTCGAGGCGTCCTAATTTATTCCTTTTTTAATTTTCTTTGTTGATAGTGTATTGAGGGCCGTTATAATTGACGCAACCCTCCATTGTATAATCACCGAAGTGCGTCTGGAGCCCTGCGGCGCCCGCGTTGTCGCGCCGAGCTCTCCGAGACTCTCTCGGAACAGCGCTTTTAGGAGACAAAATGCCGCTCTTGACGTTGGGATCCGCCGCTTTTGATTCTGTTGAGACGCCTAGCGACGCTCGCGATTACGCCCTCGGCGGATCCGCTGTTTACGCCGCCGTCGCCGCCAGTTTCTTCACGAAACCTCAGCTCCTCGCTATTGTCGGCGGGGACTGGAACGACGAGTTTTCTCGCGCTCTGCAACTGCGCGGCGTCGATCTCCAAGGCCTCGAAGTGAGGAAAGATCAAAAAACGACTTTCTGGAAGGGACGATACTTTGACGATATGAATCAGTGCGAAACGTTGACCTTTCAGGGAAACGTTATGACGCCCGATTACGTCCCCTTCTTACCCGACGCCTATCAAGAGACGCGATACGTCTTGCTCGGGAACGGCTCTCCCGTCGCCGACTTAGCGCTTCTCGACAAGCTTTCTGAAACGAAGCTCGTCTTCGCAGATACGATGGACTATTACATCCAAAACACCCCACGAGAACTCGCGGCGCTCCTCAAGCGCGTCGACGGCCTCATCCTCAATGATAGCGAAGCCGCCGCGCTCACGGGCGTTAAGAACGATTCTTTCGTCGCCGCGCGGATAATTCTCGATATGGGGCCTCGTTGCGTCGTCGTGAAACGCGGCGAATACGGGGCGTTTTGGATGAACGCCGAAGGCGATATTTACGTCGTGCCCGCGTACCCCTTTAGCAAGGTGGTTGATCCGACGGGAGCGGGAGACTCCTTTGCCGGCGCCATGATGGGCGTCCTCGCGGAGGAAGATTCTCTCGACGAGGCGAGCGTGAAAAAAGCGCTCCTCTACGCGACCGTCGTCGCCGGCATGACAATCGAAGGGTTTGCGTTGGAAGGTTTCAACGCCGTCGACCGAAACGTCGTCGACGCGCGCATTGAAAAGTTCCGCGACGCGCTGGTTTGTTGACCCTTCGCTAGATGATGACAATTATGGTCGCGCGCCTTTCCTCCCCGGTTTCGCCGACGCGCTTCCTACAAGCAAGGACTGACTGCAATTGGCCAAAAAAAATGAATCCAACTCCACCGCGCACGATAAATTTAGGCGCCGCTTTGACCGTCGAGGGCCCAAGAACGATTTTTATTGGGACGCCGTCGACGATCAAGCGCAGGAAGATATGATCGAACCGATCGTCCCGTCAAAGCGTAAAGCCGCACGCGCCGCGCATCGTCGCGACCACGAGGTCGGCACCCTCTACGTCTCTAATGAAGAATCGATCGACGCTATCAAAAAGCGTCGCGTTAAGGCCGCCCCCAAGGCGGAGGATTACGCTAACTTCGTCGCCGAAATCGACGAAGGCGAAATCGATCCCTTCGCCGTCCCAAGTTACGGCGAGACGTCCCTGACTCACGACGACGAAGAATACATCAAAGACCTCGTCTCCGACGACGAAGCCCCCGAAACGCCCAAACGCGCTCCAAAAAAGAGAGCCAAGCGAGACCCCGAGAAACGCGACGCGCAAAAGCGCGAGTCTGAAAATAAGGCCACCGAGAAGAACGAAGCGCCCGAAACTCGCGACGTCTCCGAAAAGAACGACGCCCCCGTCGAGAAGAAGCGCTCCAAGCGCGCCGAACGCAAAAAGACCGAGCCCAAAACGGAAACGCTCGTCGATACGAAAGAGCCCGAGAGCGTCGTCGAAGAGCCTGTCGCGCCCAAACGCGCCGAGAAGAAGACGTCCTTCTTCTCCAAGATCAAGCGCGCCGTTTCTTCCACCGTCGCGCCCGCCTCGGTCGTCGCGACCGACGCCGATCAGGACGCCAAGCTCTCCGAAGAACAGTTGACAGCGCTCGCTC
>CAVGEG010000094.1:0-2929 GCA_963628165.1 Paratractidigestivibacter sp.
TCGGAGACGCCGCGATCCTGAAAGACGTGAAGAAGCGCGAGAGCGAAGACGTCGTCGATATCGCCGCCGATATCGGTGTCGAAGATCACTTTGATCGCATCCGTCTTCGAATCGCGAACGTCGAGTAGCTCCCCCTCCGCGGCGTCGAAGGGCGCGACGGTCATGCACGTCAACACGGCAAAAAACGCGGCGGTCGTAATTTTTAAAGAACGCGTCAAATAAAGCATGGGCCCGGTTTACCCTTTCTGTCATGATTTCAAATGAAGGACGCATGATTCCTTTTTTTTTAAATCAAGAGAAGATTTTAAAGAACGCTTTAAAAATAGGGACGATTATCATGCGCTAAGCGAAAAAAGGGACGCCCTTAAAGAACGTCCCACGAATATCGAGCGTTTCTCACTCAATCGGAGAATCACGGTTCAGAGCAAAGGTTGACAAACGCTTCGAGGACGCGGATGCGCGACGCCTCGTCGGTCAGGAAACACTGATGCTTGCCGTTCGGGTCGGGGGTGAAGAGCGTCTTGCCTTTGTCGTCGAAGTCATCAGTTCCGGGCTCGGAAAGAGTATAGTATTCGCGTCCTTCTTCAGGACGAACGACGAAGAGGACGCTGGTGAGATCCCACGTCGGGCGGCGATGATTGAAGCCTTCGTTAGGAACGCACGCCTGAGCCCACGCGCCGTACGCGTCGTGGAGGATTTCACAGCGGCCTTTGTAGTCTTCCTTGAGGTTGACGGGGGACATCTTGATGCGGTCGCCGACTTCAAAGCCGCTGAAGACGATCTTTCCAGGCCATTCGCGGACGAGCTTCTGAGCGGCGGGAATATCGTTGACGATGTTCCATTCGCAATTTTCAGCGTAGTTGGCGGCGGACGGATCGACGGCGAAGGCGCCTCCCATGACGGAGACGAGGCGGACTTTCTTCGCGGCGAGTTCCTTGCCGTTCAGGTCGGAGACGTCGTCGGCGGGAGAGTCGAGAAGCGCGGCGAGGTTCGAACTGAAGCCGACTTGGACGATAACGACGCTATTGTCGGGAGCGGCGACGAGCGCCTTGCGGAGAACTTGGATCGCGTCCTGTTCTTTATAGCTTGCGGGAACCGGATATTTTTCGGTCTGCTTGGTGATCGGCGAGAGGTAGCTGTCGTCGACGCGTCCGCCGACGGAACCGAGTCCCACGGGAATATCGGGGCGTCCGAATTGGTTGTTGATCGCGGCGACGAAGCGCGGAGCTTCGGGGGAGCGATTCGTCGTGGTGACGGCGAGGAGTTCGGAAACACCGCGATCCTGGAAAACGTGGAATAGCGCGAGCGCAAAGGCGTCGTCGATATCGCCGCCGATATCGGTGTCAAAGATCAACTTAATCATGTCGTTCTTGGAATCGCGCACGTCAAGTAGATCGCCTTCCGCGGCGAGGATGGACGGGGCGGTCATAAGGGCGAGCGCGGCGACCGACGCGGCGACGGCGCTTTTGAAAGAACGCGTGAGTTTTTTCATGGAGTTTGCTCCTATCTCGTTAAAGGTTTTACGCATACGTCTTCAAACGTATTCCATATTGTACCTGAAACGGGAGTAAAATGCAAAACAGATTGTCAGAAAAGGCCGATAGTATTAGGAAAGCCTAAAAAAGGGGCGTCGTCTAGTTGTCGACTTTCTTCTAACAGGTAGAATAATGAACCGACGCGCCGAATTGTCGCGTCGACCGACACATATTTAAGATAGAAAACGAGGTTTTAAAAAATGAGCGCGCAGCCCGATAATCGTCCTCAGGACGAATTGCCTAAGGATTCGCCTCTAACAGGCGTGTCAGAACCGTTAGAGAACACCGTCGACGTAAATGCGGAAGCAGACGCGGCGCGCGCAGACGCGCGTCAAACGACGGACGACGCGCCGGAAGACGACCGCCCCTTTGAAATCAACGTCGCAAGTCGAATTAAGCGTCTCCCCCCTTACCTCTTCGCCGAACTCAACGCGCTGAAGTATGCAAAACGCCGTAGCGGCGCGGACGTCGTCGACCTAGGCATGGGAAGCCCCACCGATCCGCCCGATCCTCTTGTCGTCGAAAAACTCACCGAAGCGATTAAGAATCCGAAAGTCCACGGCTACGGGGTCGCGAAGGGGTTGATGAACCTTCGTCGCGACGTAGCGGCGCGTTATTGGAAATATTACGGCGTGCGTCTGAATCCTGAAACGGAAGTGATGACGACGCTCGGCTCGAAAGACGCGATCAGTCACACGATCCTCGCGCTTTGCGGCCCCGGCGACTTGGCGATCGTGCCGTCGCCATATTTCCCGGCGCACCTCTACGCGGTCATGCTCGCGGGGGGCGAAACGCTCGCGCTTGACGTGCGCAATCCCGAGCGTCTTCTTTCGGAAGTCGCGTACGCGTGTGAACGCTTCTTGCCGCGTCCTAAACTCATGCTGGTGAACTTCCCGCACAACCCGACGACGACGGTCGTGGATCGCGAATTCTACGTCGACCTCGTCCGCCTCGCGAAGAAGTACGGCTTCATGGTCATGAGCGACCTTGCGTACGCAGATCTAACCTTCGACGGCTACCAAACGCCAAGCTTACTCTCAGTGCCCGGCGCGCTCGACGTCGGTATCGAAATGACGACGATGTCGAAGAGCTACAGCATGGCGGGATGGCGCATCGGCTTCGCGTGCGGAAACAAGGAAATGATCCGCGCCCTCGCGACAATCAAGACATACTACGATTACGGCGGATTCTCGCCCCTTCAGATCGCGGCGATCGCGGCGATTCGCGAACTCGACTCTTATGTCGTGAATCAGGCGAAGGTCTACGAACATCGTCGCGACGTCCTCTGCGACGCCCTCGAACGCATCGGCTGGGAAGTCGTCCGCCCGAAAGCGTCGATGTTCGTCTGGCAGAAAGTTCCGGAGAAGTACCTCAAAGACTACACAACCTACGAC
>CAVGEG010000094.1:2939-7074 GCA_963628165.1 Paratractidigestivibacter sp.
CTACGACTTCGCGATGCGTCTCCTGCGCGACGCGAACGTCGTCGTGAGCCCCGGTTCCGCGTTCGGCCCCCTCGACGAAGGGTATCTCCGACTCGCCGTCGTCGAGAACGAAGAGCGCCTCCGTCAGGCGGTGCGCCAGATTCAACACGCCTTAAACGACTAGTCCGACGTCATAACAGAGCGTTACGCGCACGCGCGACGCTTTTTTTATGGGAAAAAACTTGAAAACGCCCCCTGTGCGCGTTATAATATCTTACGCGCTGGGGGCGTGTCGATAAACAAGGAAAAAATCTATGACCCAAGAAGACGTAAAAGACGAATCCATCAAGAAATACGAACCGATCATTGGCATAACGCAAGGAGACCCCGCAGGGGTAGGCCCTGAGATAATCGCCGGGGCGTGGCGCGACCTTTTCCCCGTGCCGGGAGAGTCGGGTTCCGTCACGTTTCCGCCGTCGCGTCCCCTCGTCTTCGGCGACCCCGACGTCATCGCGCAAGGAATTCGCCTGCGCGACGTTCGCGCCCACGTCGTTCCCGTCCCCGCGGATAAGGTCGCCGAGCTCGCCAAGCATTACCCCGAGATCGGCGGTCCAGACCTGATTCCCGTCGTGCCGTGCTGTCAGCCGGAAGTCGCGAACGTCGTCCTCGGTCAGATTTCCCCGGAAGGGGGCGAAGCGGCGTACCGTTCGCTGAACCGCGCGATCGACCTTGCGCTCGTGCATGAAATCGACGCGATCGTCACCGCGCCCCTTCAGAAGGAGTCCCTCAACCTTGCGGGACGTCATTATCCGGGGCATACGGAGATTTTGGCGGAACGCTGCGGGGTGAAAGATTTCGGGATGGCGCTCTATTTGGGGCCGTGCCGCGCGCTCGCGTCCCCGACGGGGCTTGGCGTTGTTCACGTGACGCTCCATACGTCGATGCGCAACGCTCTCGAAGGTGTGACGCGTCAGAACGTTTTTGAGAAGATCGAACTTATCCGCCGCTTCATGCGCGCGATCCTCAAGAAAGAGCCGAAGATCGGCGTGTGCGCGTTGAACTGTCATTCAGGAGACGGCGGTTTGTTCGGAGACGAAGAGATCACGACGATCGCGCCGGCGATTCGCGACGCGCAGCGCACGGGGACGGTCGTAGCGGGCCCCTTCCCAGCGGACTCGCTCTTTTTGGACGCGAAGAACGGTCGCTTCGACGGAATAGTGGCGATCTATCACGATCAAGGCCATATAGCCATCAAGCTGCTCGACATGTTCAGGGCGGTGAACGTCGCTCTAGGCCTGCCAATCATTCGCACGAGCGTCGCGCACGGCACGGCGTTCAATATAGCGGGTAAAGGAATCGCAAAGACGACGAGCCTAGTCGAAGCGACGCGTATAGCGACGCTCTTCGCAGAGCAGGGTCTCACGCCCTGAGCTTCGCGGCGGATCGCGCTTTCTTCCCTCGGAGCCGTCAGTAGAAACTACGCGCGACGGCGCCGCGACGCACTCGCGCCGCGTCGCGCGGCAACGTGAAAGGGTCGCTATGAGCCAGGAACAAGAACGAGATTTCACTACGAAAGAAACGTCGACGGGAATCGTGATTACGGGAATGACCGATTCTCTCCGCGCGCGAGTTCAACTCGGCGGGGAATTAACGATCCCTAGCTCCCTGCGCGGACGACCCGTCGTGCGAATCGGCGAAAAGGCGTTTCGCAACCTCTCCACGGTCTCGAACGTCGTGATTCCCGAAGGAGTCGTAAGCATCGGACGGAGCGCGTTTAAAGGGAGCTCGTCCCTCAAGAGCGTTTCCCTCCCGTCGACGCTCAAAGATATCGAATACCGCGCGTTCAAAGAATGCTCCGGACTCGAGACGCTCGAACTTCCCGATTCTCTCGAACGGATCGACGCGAGCGCGTTCAAAAAGTGCTATCTTCTCGAAAGCGTCAAGTTCGGGTCGGGTCTCGTTGAAATCGGGGACTCCGCCTTCAAAGGGTGTTTCTCGCTGCGTCATATCGAGCTTCCCTTCTCCGTCGGCTTCCTCGGGGACGGCGTCTTCGCTGAATGTGAAGCGCTCGAATCGGCGGAGTTGGTCTGCAAAGCGCAGTCGATCGGCGTCGGAATCTTCTACGGATGCGGCGCGTTGCGTAGCGCGATCCTTCCTCCGAATCTTGAAGAGCTCCCTGAAGGGACGTTCAAGGGTTGCGCGTCTCTGCGAAGCGCGCAACTTCCGCCGCAGGTCTCGCGGATCGGCAAAAACGCGTTCTTCGGTTGCGCGGCGCTCCATAAGATCGATCTCTCTCCTAAGATCGCCGATATCGACGAAGGAGCCTTCGCGGAAAGCGGACTCAAGCACGTGATCCTTCCCGAAGGGTTGACGCGCCTCGACGAATCCCTCTTCAAGAGATGTTCGCGCCTCGAAAGCGTCGCGCTCCCGCAAAAGCTCGTCAAAATTGAAAGCGCCGCGTTCCAATACTGCCCGCGGTTGACAACCCTTATTCTTCCCTCGGAGGTCAAATTGATCGGCGACGACGCGCTTCACGGGTGCGAATCCCTCAAGAGCGTCTCCCTTCCGGAAGGGCTGTTGAGGATCGGTCGAGGGGCTTTCCAAGGTTGCGCGGCGCTCCCGACGATTCACATTCCGTCGAGCGTGGTGCGAATCGGGGCGTTCGCGTTCGCGCAATGCACGACGCTGTGCTGCGACGACGCCGGAATTATGGAGCTTCCCCCTTCTCTCGTGGAACTCGGTTACGGGGCTTTCGGGGGGTGCTCGGCGATCTCGGGGTTCTGCATCAGCGCGAAGAACGAAAATTATCGAGTAATGAACGACGCGGTCATGACGAAAGCGGGCGTCCTCGTCTGCTATCCTTCCGGTCGCCAAGCGCGGGCGTTCGACATTCCCGCCGAGACAACGGAGATCGGGCAATACGCGTTCGTGGATAGCGGTCGTCTGAACGCGGTTTCGATCCCCTCGGGGGTTCGCACGATCGGCGAATACGCGTTCTGGGGACGCTCCGGGATCAGGTCGATTGAAATTCCGCCGACGGTCGAATCGATCGGGGAGAACGCGTTTCGCGGAAAGATCACGATTCTAGTCAAGAAGGGGAGTTACGCGGAATTGTGGGCGCAGGAGAATCTGCATTCTCACGAATCGAACTAATAAGGGATAAAAGATAAAAAATAAGCGACGGAAGGGAGCGCGACGTTCCCTTTCGTTTTCTTTTTTTGGGGTCTCAGAGAAAGAGCTCGATGATAAAAACGACGGCGAAACACGCGACGACGGCGTGAAAGAGCTTGCCGCCGAACCAGGAGACGGCGATTCCGACCGCGAGCGCGGCGATTCCCGACCACGGGGTCTGCGTCGCGTAAACGATCGCCGGGCACGTCATCACGGAAAGGGTGACGTACGGCGTGTAATAGAGGAAGGAGCGCGCGAAACGATTCTTGATCGGGCGACGAATCAGCGTCAGGGGCAAGACGCGCAGAAGGTAGGTGAAGAGCCCCATCAGGAAGATGGAAAAATAGACGTGCTCTTGAGTCATAGCGCGCCCTCTTCTTCCTTCTTCTGGGGGCAGGAGTCGTCTTCGTCGGGTAGCGGACGCGCGATCGCGGCGAGCGTCGCGATCACGATCGTCAACGCAACGACGCGCGTTCCCGCGTCAAGCGCGTTCAAACCGTGGATATACTCCGCCGCAAACCCCGCGAGCATCGACGCAGGAACGACGACCCGAAGAACCGCGTTGGAACGCGCAGGGGGAATGACGATCGCGATGAACATGGCGAAGAGGGTCACGCTGAAGGCGCTGACCCATCGGATCGGGAGCGCGTTCCCGGCGATCACCCCCAGCGAGGTTCCAAAAATCCACGGCGGTAGCGCAGTGACGTAGACGCCGTAGACGAAACACGGATTGACGAAACCGGGTCGCGCGATCGTGACGCCGAAAATTTCGTCGGATAGTCCGTAGGCGATCATGGCGCGGTGAATAAAAGGGAGCTTCTCTTGAGCGCGTTGACTCAATGCGCAGGACATGAGGAGATAGCGCGCGTTGGCGATAATCGTCGTCAAGATTAGGATCCAAAACGCGGCGTTCGCCCCGATCGAGGTGAAGCCCGCGTATTCCCCCGCGGAGGCGAGACACAGCGCGCTTGCGAGCCCCCCCTGC
>CAVGEG010000094.1:7084-11362 GCA_963628165.1 Paratractidigestivibacter sp.
CCCCTGCGTCGCGTCAAGCCCGGCGTTTCGCGCGGCGACGCCCAGCGCAAAGGAGACGGCGAAGTACCCTGCGCCGATCGGCGCTCCGGCGCGAATTCCCTCGCGGAAGGCGCGACGATTCGCCGGATTCGTGATCGAATATTCGGAACCCAAGACTATTCCTCCTCTTGCGCGGTCTCTTCCTGCGCGTCGACGTTCTTAACCTTCTCGGGACGATTTTCACCCGAGATGATCGGAATCGCGTCGACGATGGGATCTTCCTTAATCGGAACGACGACGTTCCCCGCGCCGAGGTAGATTCGCGCGGTCGGTCCGCCGGGAACCGCGGTAAACTTCTCGCGGTTGCTGAATCGAAGCGCAAGGGCGCTCGCTGTCATGATGTACCGCTGAAGTTCTTCCGAGACGACGCCGGAAGCGGAGCCGTACCCGGGAGCGTCGTCGCAAACTAGGAGCGCCGACGCGCCCATGTAGTTCTCAGGGAAGATCAACGCGCAGTTGGAACGCGCGGGGTCGGCGAAGAGTTTGTCGATCATCTTGCAATCGGCGGCGTTTCGCGCGACGACGACGTAAGCGTTTTCGTCGATTCTCAGGCGTCGTCCGCAGAAGAGGACGCGCGCGTCCCAGAGGGTCGGATTCGGCTTATGGCGGAGCATGTCGCGCACGCGCGGCGCGAAGGAGCCCTCGCACAGAGCGCATCCGCTCGACGGCTGGGGAATGTGCTTGAGCCCGAACTTTTGACGCGCGTAGGCGATGAGTTTAACGCGGCTTCTTCCAGAGAAAGAACGCTGCGCTTCGCGGTCGACGATTCCTTCGCTCTCGACGTCGGTGATCGGGAGCAACTTCGCGCAGAGGGGGCGCAGGAGCTTGCCGCCGAGCCCCGATTCGCGATTGAGGAGCGTCAACTGATGAACTTTTTGGCTGTTGGGGCGCTGTCCGGCGATCTCCCCCGTCGCGACGAATTCGGCGCCGATCTCCTCCATAAGCTTTTTCGCTTCGCGGAGCATATGGGCGCGACAGTCTAAGCACGGGTTGACGTTCGAGCCGTACCCCCAGCGCGGATGGGCGAGCATGTCGACGTACTCCTGACTGAAGGAGCGAATCACGAGGTCGATTCCGATCTGTTCAGCGCACTTTTTCGCTTCTTTCGAGCAGTCGTGAAAAGGAGTAATCATGTTGAGTCCGACGACTTCGAACCCCTGCTCCTTGAGCATACAAGTGGCTAAAATACTGTCTAAGCCACCCGAAAAAAGAACGATCGCTTTCATAAAACAAGACTCCCAGCCATGACGATGGACAGACGCCCGAAACAAGACGGATTGGTAGGGGCGCAACAACGCCGCATGATATAAAAAAAGCCGTCCCCAAACATAAGGACGGCTTTAAGCCAGCGGGGAGAATCGAACTCCCAACCTTCGCATTACGAATGCGACGCTCTGCCAGTTGAGCTACGCGGGCGAAAATTTCACGGAAAGGATGACCCGTTAAAGAGCCAGCGGGGAGAATCGAACTCCCAACCTTCGCATTACGAATGCGACGCTCTGCCAGTTGAGCTACGCGGGCGAAAATTTCACGGAAAGGATGACCCGTTAAAGAGCCAGCGGGGAGAATCGAACTCCCAACCTTCGCATTACGAATGCGACGCTCTGCCAGTTGAGCTACGCGGGCGAAAATTTCACGGAAAGGATGACCCGTTAAAGAGCCAGCGGGGAGAATCGAACTCCCAACCTTCGCATTACGAATGCGACGCTCTGCCAGTTGAGCTACGCGGGCTTCAAGCTGCCGTAAAAACATCGTCGTTTTCATCGATAAACCTTCGACCATTCTAGGGGATTACGGCTGTACGTCAAGGAGCGTCGCCAAAAATATTAGGAAATTCTATGGAGAAGGTTTCCCAAAAGGATCGCGACGAGTTCCGCGCAGGCGCCTAACGCCTGCGTCTTGCGTCGCGTTCGTCCCCATAAATCCGCAAGCGCAAGTCGACACGCCGTCTCCGTCGCGCTCGGCGGAACGTCCTGAGACTCCGCAAGCTCTATGTCCGCAAAATCGCGACTTTCAGGAGAATCCGACATGGCGTCCGTCGTCGGCGCCTTCAAGCGTTTCGCCTTCTCCGAAAAGCGCGCCCCTTCTCGCGATAAAAACCTTTCTAGCTTAAATATAAGACCAAACGTCAGTCCCGCAACCCCCAGGAGCAAACATGACGAAAGGGGCCCGTACGTTCCCCAAGCGCGTGTCGCCATATAACACGTCCAACCCGTCGCCAGCGTCGCTCCCAAACCGAAACGCCACGCGCTGCGATGCGCCCCGCTAAGGAGCATGTGACCGCAAAAGGCGATGAAAAAGAGCGTCGAACAAGAAAGCAAAAGGCGCGATATCCATACCGAGGCGCCATCCCCAAGCGCTCCGATCCAATACGAGGGAGTCGACGCCCACGCCAACGCCGCTCCCCCAAGGGAGAGCCCGACCCCGCGCATCGCCGCGTTCTTATACGCCGCCCCATACCAGAAGAGAAAAAAAGCCAGGACGACGCCCATCGGCGCCGACGTCCCCGTCAACGCGCTCCACGCGTCCGGACGCGACAAAATCGTCCAGCAACAGAGCGCGCCGAAAAAGGTAGCGACCGACCGGCTCGACAAACGCCACGCGCGGAAGACCCCCGCCGCGCAGAGAAAAAAAACGGCGATCGACGCGAAGTTACTCTCCGACGTCGTCTCCCAGACGAGCGCGATCGTCGCGGCGAGGTAACATACGCCGCGCGTTCTCAAGACGCACACGAAGAACAAAACGGCGAAAGTCCACGGACCGAGCGTCGCGAGGAGAGCGTCAGCGTAGGCGTTCCAAAATTCCGCGGAGCCGAGCGTCAAAGACGCGTCGGTCGCGACGAAGGCGAACGCGGGACCGAAAAAGAGTTGCGAAATCGCGAAGAAGAGTCGCGAGCGCGGAGCTCTCTCCTGCGTCTTCAACGCAATCCCCAGGGGCGCGGCGACAAGCGCGATCGCTAAGAGAACGCGCAGAAAGAAAGGCGCGTTCGGGAGCGTCGCCGCAAAGGCGAGAACGCACGCGCCGGCAATCGCAAAGAAGCCGAGCGCCGCCATAACGGCGAAGGACCATGCGCGGCGCGCCATGTCGCGCGCAAGTCGCGCCGCCTGATCGGAAGACGGCGCCCCCTCCCCTTCCGGCGCGCCTCTCCCCGAGTTCCCCGCGGGCAAAATCAGCGCGTCAGGATCGGTAGTTTTGTCTAGACCGTCGTCTATAAAGTCGTCATATCCGTACACTTTCAGAGCCTCGAAAGAAATCAGGAAAGAGCGTCGTGGTCGTCGCGACGGCGGTCTTGCTCGTCGCTCTCACTAATATTATAGATTCGACGCGTAAATAAAAAAGCCGGTTCCCCCGGAAATGATGAGAACCGGCGCAGCGCGCGGGGAATCGAAACCGCGTCGCTGGGATAATGTTTCCTTTCGTCAGAATCCGAAGAGGAGACTGAAACTCCCGATGTGATTCGTCTGACGCTTGTTGAAGAGGCAGTCATAATCGACGGAGCACGCCAGCATTCCCAGCAGGGAGAGTCGTAGCCCCGCTCCTCCCCAGAAGGTATCGCTACCGCCCCCTTCTCCAACAAAGTACGGCGACGCGGGGGAGAAGATTCCCGGCACGCGACCGTAACTGAAGGTGCGAATCGACTCCGACTTATCGCGCAATTCCGTCGTCCACGCCATCCGACCTTGCAACGTGAAGGAATCAAGCCCCGCAAGGTTCAGGTCGATTCGCGACCCGAGCGTGAGTTTGCACGAATTGTACTTGTCCTTTCCGCTCTCGCGACTCCACGTCCCCGCGTCGAACCCTTCGTGACGAACGTTCGTATAGTGATAGGAGCCAAAAGGCTTCAACACGAACATTCCGCCCTTCATCATCTCATAGCCCGTCTCAAAGAACCCTGACGACTGCGACCCGTCGAAAGATCGACGCCCGCCGCTTCCCTTCGTCGCGTACTTGTCGACCCCATAGAGTCCGGCCAAGGCGAAGTAAAAGCCTCCCGAGTTCAGATACAAAGACGCGCCCCCCGAGTTGTCCTTCTGTTCGACGCGTCCAGGAGTGAAAAACTCATGATCGCGATGGTAATTATAGAAGCCCGAGAGGATCGCTGCGCCCAGCGGAAGATTGAGCCCGACCGACGCGCCGGTGTAATTCCCCTGCACTTCGCGATTTCCCCACCCGTTCGGCTCGATCTCGCCGCTCCCCGAATACATATTCCCCCAGACCTGGATCGTCTTGAAGGAGGGA
>CAVGEG010000095.1:0-9341 GCA_963628165.1 Paratractidigestivibacter sp.
TGTATCGCCGTCGGTATGGCTACGAGCATTCCTCCGCACAATCTCGGCGAAGTTTGCGACGCGGCGATCGCCGTGATCGACGATCCTGACGTCACGATCTCTGAACTTTTAAGGCTCTGCCCCGGTCCTGACTTCCCCACCGGGGGAATCATCTGCGGTTCAAAGGGGATTCGACGCGGGTACATGACGGGCCGCGGAAATATCGTCGTTCGCGCCCGAACGCATATCGAATATGGCGCTAAGGGTAAGCGAAATCGGATTATCATTTCCGAAATTCCGTATCAACAGGCGCGCGACCGCATCGAGGAAAAAATCGCCGAGACGATTAACGAAGGCCGAATCAACGGCGTTGCGACGATTCGAAACGAGTCCGACTTGAAAGAGCCGGTTCGTCTGGTTCTAGAGCTCAAAAAAGACGCCGATCCGAACGTCGTTCTCAATCAGCTCTATCAATACACGCCGCTACAAGATTCCTTCTCGATCATCCTCCTCGCGCTCGTCGACGGTCGTCCGCGCGTAATGAATTTCAAAGAGTTGATCGTCGAGTTCTTGCGTCATCGTCGAACGGTGATCCGCAGACGCACGAATTTCTTGCTCAATAAAGCGATTCGCCGTCAGCACTTAGTCGAAGGTCTCCTGATCGCGCACGCCAATATCGACGAAGTCATTCGCACGATCCGCACCTCGCCCGATCAGCCGACTGCCAAACGTCGCTTGATGGAGATTCAATGTCCCGCCGTTCTTCTGGAGCGTTGTCTTGGGGACGCTGGCTTCGAAGCCTTTACGAAGGCGCGCGGCGTGAAAGAAGGATATACGTTGACGCCGGTTCAAGCGGACGCGATTTTGCGCATGACGCTCGGTCAGCTCGTTAATCTCGAACAGCAGAAGCTCGCCGACGAATACAACTCCCTCCTTGAGGAAACCGCCGAGTACCGCCGAATCCTTTCCGACGAGGCGAATATTTTGGCGATCGTCCGCGTCGATCTCGAAGACGTCAAGAAAAAGTTCGCTGATAAGAGACGCACTGAAATCCAGCACGACGAGATCGTCGACGTGGAGGACGAAGACCTTATCGAAGAAGAAACGATGGTCGTTTCAATCACCTCCAACGGGTACATTAAGCGAACGCCTTTGGACGAATACAAGGCGCAGCGTCGCGGTGGAAAGGGCGTTAAAGGTGCGAAGATCGTCGACGAAGATCCGGTTCGCCATCTCTTTGTGTCGAGCACTCACAACTACTTGATGTTCTTCACCAACAAGGGCCGCGTTTATTGGCAGAAGGTGTACGGAATTCCGCTTTCCGCCCGCGACGGCAAGGGCCGCAACCTTGTTAATTTACTGAGTTTAGAGGCTGATGAAAAGATCGCTAGCTGTCTTGCGATTCGCGATTTTGACCAAGAGAACGCGTATCTTGTGATGGCGACGCGCGACGGTCTTATCAAGAAAACGACGTTGCAGGCCTTTGGCAAGCCTCGCAAAAAGGGCGTGTATGCGATAAAATTGCGCGGAGAGATCGATCCGGACGCCACGCCGGAAGAAAACGCTCAGGCGGAAGCCTTGGCGAAAGAAGCGGGAGAACGTCTCACGCCGAAGGACGCGCTTGTCGCCGTCGACGTGTGCCGCGACGGGGACGAGATCTTCTTGTCGACCGCGTCGGGCCGCACGATCCGCTTCCCGCAGGGGAACGTTCGCGCAATGGGAAGGACTTCGTCCGGCGTGCGCGGTGTGAGACTTGCCTCGGACGACGTCGTTGTGGGTATGGCGATCGCCGAAGAGAACGCGTATCTTCTCTCCGTTTCGGAACATGGGTTTGGAAAGCGCACCCCTATTGGTCCTAACGCGCCCCTTGGCGGTTCGGACGTCGACGATGAAACGGACGACAACGTTCCGACGTCCGAGGACGCGACGAACGTCGACGACGCGCCTTCCGCCAAACCGTATCCGACGAAACGTCGCGGCGGCAAGGGTGTTCTCGATATGAAGACTTCGAAGCGCAACGGCTCCGTTGTCGACGTTTTGCGCGTCGACGACGGCGACGAGATCATGACGATCACCGCGTCGGGAATGATTCAGCGTTTCTCCGTTGACGAGATTCGCGTGACCGCGCGCAATACGCAAGGCGTGCGTCTCATGAAACTCAAGGAAGACGATCTTATTGTCGCCGTCAATCGCATTCCGCGCGACGAGATCGACTCTTCGTCGAAAGACGAGTCAGTTTCCGATTCGAACGACGTGGAAAACGCGAATACCGAATCCTCTGAAGTATGATTTTACAGCGTTTAAACGTTTGCGTTGCGGACGTTTGAACACCCTTTGTTATTATATTAATCGTGTCTTCGGACGCGTACGCTTGTCATTATTTAGGACGCGCGACCCGTGAAAAGGTCGCCGCAAGGGCGTTGATATGAGTCTTTGGAAAATAGCTTGGAAAAGTATCCAGCATCGATCGTTGGCTTCGACCCTCACCGCGCTGTCGATGGCGCTTGGCGTCGCGTTGGTCGTCACGGTTTTGGTCATCAACGGCGTCGTTGGAAAATCGTTTCAACAAGGCGCGCAAGGGTATGATCTCATCGTCGGAGCCAAGGGAAGCAAGTTGCAGCTGGTTTTGAGTTCCGTCTTCTATAATCAAGATCCCGTCGGACTCATTCCTTACGAATATTACGAGCTCATGCGCTCCTCGCGATACTCCGCCGAAGTCAAAACGGCGATTCCGATCGCGCGAGGCGACAACTATCAGGGTTCGCCCGTCGTGGCGACGACCCCCGAGTATTTCCGATCCGTCACGAAGTCCGACGGCAAGCCGTACACCCTCCAAAAGGGCGAATTCTTCAAGAACGTCGATTATTACAGCGCGGTTATCGGTTACGCCGTCGCGAAGAAGAACAAGCTTCAGATCGGGGACGAGATTCGTTTTGGGCATAACAGCGGGCGTCGCGACGACGATCTCCATGAGCCCTTTAAGATCGTCGGTATTCTTGATCATACGGGCAGTCCTAACGACCGCGCGGTCTTCGTGAATCTTGAAGGGTTCTATAAGGAACACGAACATAGCGACTCCTCGGAAACGGTCGACTATTCGTTGCGCGAGGAGGAGCTTGCAAAGAAGCGCGCCGAATTAGGTTTGGAAGAGGTCGACGCGGATCATGCCGCCGCGGACGAGGCTCACGACCATGAAGGAGAAGAGGGACACGACCACGCGCACGAACCGCAACCGCGTCGTTTGACAGCGATTCTTCTCATCACGAAAGATCAGGAAGTCGCCGCTGCCGCGACGAAGGAAGAGATCGACGCCGCGACCGTCATGCCCGGCGTTGAAATCTCGGAAAGTCAAATTGTAACCCCCGACCGCGTGCAAGTTATCGACACTGCCGTGACGGCGCTCCCCGCGAAGATCGACGGCGAGTTATTAGAAGCGCAAGCCGTCGCGCCAGTGCAGGAGATCGCCGCGTTTTTCCAGGACGTCATCGGCAATATCCAGAGCGTTTTGATCATCTTTGCGATTCAAGTCGTAATCGTCGCGGGGGTAGGGATGATGGTGAGTATCTATAACTCGATGAACGAACGTCGCCAGGAAATCGCGATCATGCGCGCGTTGGGCGCGCGTCGTTCGACGGTTATGTCGATCATTCTTCTCGAATCGATCCTTTTGTCTCTCGGCGGCGGAGCGTTGGGCGCTCTCATCGGGCACTTGGCGATCGGCGCGCTTGCGCCTTTGATCATGTCCTATGCGAACGTCATGATTCGTCCTTGGGACTTCCAGCTCGCGGAATTGATTCTGATTCCCGGTTTGGCGGCTCTTGCTTCGATCGTCGGATATTTGCCCGCCGTGGTTGCGTATCGCACCGACGTCGCGCAATCGCTTCAGTCTTGACGCGACGCGTTCCCTCGTTCTTTAACGCGTCGCCTTGCGTGGCGCGTGAATCTTTAATCCTTTGACTTTTCGAGGAATGACGCATATGGCTAAAGATATTTTTGACAGCTCGCTTAAGGGCGTCTATCATAATATTGACGTTTCTCAGCCGTCGGAAGAGACCGTAGATTACAAGCAAGTCGCGACCCTTGGCGTCGAAGCGTTAGTCGCCGCTATCGTCGGTATTTTAGGCTTCTTCTGGACGCCCTTTATCATCGCGTCCGCGTTAGGGCTCGTTTTGGGGATTTTAGCGCAGCGTAAGATTATGCGCGCGCCGGAAGAAATCACCGGGGGCGCGATGACGATGGTCGCGATTGTTTTGAGCGCCGTGTTGCTCGTGACGTCGAGTTGCTGGCGCGCGTATTCGTTTTACGTTTCCGCGCCTCCGGGGTATCAAGTTCTTCCTTTCGACAATATGGCGTTGACGAAAGAGGGCGAGATTCCGGACGAAATCAAGGCGTTGGACGGACATAAGGTCTATATTGAAGGCTTTATGTATCCGACGAAGCAGCACGCGGGAATCGAGAATTTCACGCTTGTTCGCACCTTGGGACACTGCCAATTCTGCTCCCCTGGCACGAATCCCGCGGACATGATCGCGGTACAGATGGAGCGCGGTCAGACGGTGAAATACAAGGCGAACAAGGCGGTTTCCGTCGGAGGAATTTTAACGGTCGATCCCGATTGGCGCGGGCGTCAGGGTTCGATCCCGTACAGTATGAAAGCGAGCGTTTTCCGTTGAGACGCCGCGATTACGGCCCTTGTCGCAAGGGCCCTTTCCTATACAATAAATCGACGCATATGTAGGTCGTCAGGGTTTTTGCGCGCGACGCTAGACGATTATAGACGCGCAGACGGAACGACATAACTTCTAGTTTTGAAGACGAGGTAGTGGAATATGGCTTACGACGTTACTCTTATCACCGGAGATGGAACAGGTCCCGAATTAGCGGAAGCGGCGCGTAAATGCATCGACGCGACTGGCGTTCAGATCAATTGGGACGTTCAGGAAGCGGGTATTGACGTTATGGAACGAACGGGCAATCCTCTGCCCGCGTCAGTTCTCGAGAGCGTTCGTCGCACGCGCGTCGCCCTGAAGGCTCCAATTACGACCCCGGTTGGAACCGGTTTTCGTAGCATCAACGTTCATCTTCGCCAAGAGCTCGATCTCTTTGCCTGCGTGCGTCCCTGCAAGTATTATCCGGGAGTGCGTTCCTACTTCAGCTCCGTCCCTGTCGACCTGGTGATTTTCCGCGAAAATACGGAAGACCTCTATTCGGGTATTGAATTTGAACGCGGCACGGAAGCGACGAAAGAACTCATCGAGCAGGTCAATCGCCTGGCGACGGGACGCGGCGTCGCGACCGGTTATGAAGAGACGGGCGTTTCAATTAAGCCGATTAGCGTTTCGCGCTCCGATCGGTTAATCCGCGCGGCGTTCAACTATGCGCGCGAGAACAATCGTAGGAAGGTGACGGTCGTTCATAAAGCGAATATTATGAAGTTCTCTGACGGTCTATGGCTCGAAACCGCGCGCAACGTCGCGAAGGATTTCCCGGATATCGAGTTTGACGAACGCATCGTCGACAACATGTGCATGCAGCTTGTCCAGAAGCCTGAACTTTACGACGTCGTCGCTCTCCCGAACCTTTACGGCGATATTTTGAGCGATCTTTGCGCGGGCCTCGTCGGCGGTCTGGGCGTCGCTCCGGGCGCGAATATCGGATACAACGGAGCCGTCTTCGAAGCGACTCACGGAAGCGCGCCGAAGTATAAGGGACTCAACAAAGTCAATCCTGTCGCCTTGATTCTTTCCGGCGTTCTCATGCTTCGCCACCTGAAAGAAACGGACGCGGCGAATCGTCTTGAAAACGCGATCGCGGAAGTCATCCGTGAAGGCAAGGACGTTACCTACGATCTGAAAGCGGATCGCAACGATCCCACCGCCGTCGGCACCCAAGAAATGGCCGACGCGATCTGCAAAAAGCTTGCGTGATCCGTCTTCTGAAAAGAGATTAAATGAAAAGAACCGATTCCGCTCCGGTAGAATCGGTTCTTTTTTGTCGCGCCCTTGAATTTCTAGCGCAGCGCGTTATTTTATCTTTCGCTCGTTTTTCACCGACTTCTCTTTGTTTAAGAGTCTGTTCAAATATCGTTCTTGATTCTTATGTTTAAATTTATTTAATTCGAACGGCGCTTTTGTTGTTGAAATGTGTTATACTGGATAGTCGAACGCATTGCATAACTCGCCGAAGCGCAGACGACTACGGAGATCTAGCTTTGACGTAAGCGTTTCGGTATTAAGGAGATCAATAGTGAAGTTAGCTAAGGAGTTTGCTCGTTGTTTCCATCGGTATTTGGGATGGGGCGTGGGAATTGTCTTTCTTTTCTTTTGCCTTACGGGAGCCCTCTTTCTCGTTAAACCTGAGATAGAGCGAATAGCGGAACCGTCGCGGTATGTGACGCCTGCGCATCCGGGTGGGGAAATCATGACGCCTGACGTGTTTATCAAGAATTTTGAAATGCTGGAGTCGTCTAGCTTTAGCGTGCCGACGACAGTCCGCGTTTTGAAATTGCAGACCTCGAAGGACGCGCGTCGTGCCTGGAGTGTCCTTGCCAGTGCGAAGAACGACAAGGAATCGTGGGTTTACATGGCGACTGCAGATCCTTATACCGGGGAAGCGCTTGCGTATGGTTCGGGAAAACTGAGTAATTTTTTCTCGACTGTTCGATCCTGGCACGATTCGTTAGGGATGACGGGAGAGAAGAAGAAAACGGGACGTATGATTGTCGGATATCTCGGATTGGCTGTAGCGGTCGTACTTTTGACCGGGTTAATCATGTGGATTCCGAACCAGTGGAGCAACAAAAAATCGTTGGCAGATTCTTTTCGACCTGTTGTTTCAAAGGGATCGCGGCGCGCGTTCTTTAGTCTCCATAACGTTTTAGGATTCTATTCGACGCTTGCTCTTTTGTGTATAACGCTAAGCGGCGTCTGGATTTGCCTTCCGGGATTCCAAAAGATCGTCGACTGCGCTTTGTGCGTGAAGACGACAGATTCCGCGAAACGGCAGGGACCTCAACAATTCCGTGTCGCGTGCAGTTGCGCTGACTGTAAAGGCGAATGTAAAGGCAATTGCGCATGTCAAGGCAAAGGGCATGTCGACGGGCAACCTCAAGGACAAGACTTAGGCAAGGGCCAAGGTCAGGGGCAGGGCGCTGGCCATGGAATGGGGCACGGTCAAGGGCAGAGCGCTGGTCATGGAATGGGCCAAGGTCAGGGGCAGGGCGCTGGCCATGGAATGGGGCACGGTCAGGGGCAGGGCGCCGGTCATGGAATGGGGTACGGTCAGGCGGTTGAGCCCGCGTATCCCGATTCTACCTACGGATTAGGTTTCCGCGCCGATCGATCGCCTCGTAATACGGGCGTCAAGCCTAGGCTCGTCGCCATGTTGAACGCTCCGACGCCTTTTAAATCCGATGACAACGGGGACGCGCTCGCCGTCCTCGGCGACGTAATTTCCGCTCAAAATCGCACGACTCCGAATTTTGCGGGATACGATATCGTAATCCCTGACCCGGAGTCGAGAAATGCGATTACGATTCGCGAATACGATCCGATTTGTGGTTCTTTTGAGTCGGACGTCTATTATTGGAGCGCTTCGTCGGGGGATCTGCTTGGAACGAAGTCTCCTTCGGACAAGCCTTGCGGCGAGAGAATTCGCGGATGGATTAAGCCGTTCCATATGGCGATGATGGGCGGAGCCGTTTCCCGCTATATCATTTTACTCTTCACGTTAATCGGCGTTGTTTTGTCCGTCACCGGATACGTGATGGCGACCAATCGGTTGTCGGCAAAGAAGGGTAAGAAGTGACAATTACTTCAAGGGGCGTCCTCGCAGGGGGACGCCTCTTGTTTTTTTTTAAACGAAATGTAAAATACCTAGTGAAAAATCAGGCTTATAATAGTCGTTACAATTGTAGAAATTAGTCTGGCTGGAGTAGGGCGTACGGAATGAGGACGCGGAATCGTCAAAAGACGCGAGAGAAAGGCTTGACGACGAAGATCGTCGCATGGTCTTTGTCATTGTATTGCGTTCTCCTATACGCTATTCTACCTTCCTTTGTTTATAGCGCTTGCACCGGAGAATATTTTATCTTTGGAAGCGAGCCGTACGAACATCAAGCGCGATGGCATGGGCAACTCGGTCATATCGTTGACGAGGAGTTGATCCGAATGAATTCTGTTACGATTCATTCTCACTATCGCGATATGTCTCGCGTCTGTCTGAACCGTCTTTGCCGAGACGGTTCGCACCATGAGCGACATTGTTGTTGCGTTGATTTCTTTAGATCCCCCGCAAGCGCCAGCGCTTCCGTCAGAAATTGGATCGGATTTGTTGAAAAAGCGATTTCTCTTTCGGTTCTTCTTCCTTCCTTTGAGTCTGATTCGCTCGGAGCAATCAGCTCGCTTTATCGCCTAAAACCGGACGAGTTCAGTCATGCTTCAATGCGTCTCCATCTGTTTCTGAACGTCATGCTGAATTGAAAATCCTCGACGCCTTGCGCGTCTTTTTCCTCCACTCCGGGGAGAAATAAGGCTGGAACGTTAGCGTTTTGACAACGTTCCAGCCTTATTTCTTTACAGATTTTGCTACGTCTTATCTTAGACTTCGAAATTGCAATCCGGCTCTTCCGCTAAAGGATCTCCCGTGAGCGCGTAAGCGCGCGAACGACTCCCCCCGCAAACATGGCGGTAAGAACATTTTCCGCACCGTCCCTTATAGTTGTCTGGATTCTGGAGCAATTTGAAGAGCGGATTGTTTTGATAAACGTCGACGACCGAGTCGCGAGGGAACACCCCGCAAACGATCGGCAAGAATCCCGCGGGGAAGATCTCGCCGTTGTGTCCGACAAACATAATACCGCGTCCGTCGGTGATTCCCAGTGGGGCGCGCGAGCGACGCGTTTGACCGACTTCCGTCATTCCTTCGTTTCCTTGAGGCGCGACGTTGATTTCTTGCGATTGCGTCTTCATTGCCGCCGTGAATGCGGAACGTGGAAACTGAGGACGACTTTTAGGCGCCGCGAGAGGATCGCCGCCTTGTTCGAGAACGTAGCGACGGTAGTGGGGCGCTTCCGTCGTTTTGACTGTGTAGGGACGAGTTTTCGAATGTTTGTAAAGTCGGGCGAAGACCTGGCGGTATTCATTCGGCGAGATGCGCGTTTCTTCAACGCCGCGCCCGACAGGGACGAGGAAGAAGACGGACCACATCATGACGCCTTTGTCTTCGAGCATTTCCGCGATTTCGTCTACGAGATTCCAGTTTCGTCGCGTAATCGACGTGTTGACTTGCACGGGGAGCTCAAGATCGCGCGCGTATTGGAGCATTTCCATCGCTTTGTTGAAGCTTCCTTCAAAGCCGCGGAA
>CAVGEG010000095.1:9351-9946 GCA_963628165.1 Paratractidigestivibacter sp.
CCGCGGAAGGCGTCGTGAACTTCGGGATTCGGCCCGTCGATACTAATGCCGATGGCGGAGACTCCCGCTTCCTTCGCCTTTTTGAAGGCGTCGTATGTGGCGAGCGGGGTTGACGACGGGGTGAGAGCCGAGCCGATTCCTAGATCTGTCGCATGGCGAATTAATTCGAAGAGATCGGCGCGTTTCAGAGGATCGCCGCCGGTAAAACAGATCGTTGGTTTGCGTGGAAAACGCGCGACGCCTTCAAGGAGACGCATTGAGTCTTCGTGAGACAATTCGTCGGACGCCGCGGTCTCTTGCGCGCTCGCTCGACAGTGCTTGCAGACGAGGTCGCACGCTCTAGTGACCTCATAGTAGAACATCAAGGGATTTTTGCCGAAATCGTCGACCGTGTAAGGGGTATGATGCATCTTATTTCTTTATGTTGAGTTGCAACGCGCTTAGCGCGAGGTATGGCAATAAAAAAATGGCCGAAACGAAGCGTTGAACGTTCCGTTTCGACCATTGACGTTTGGAAAATCACATTCCGGGACGCGGTTGAAGCGGCGCTTGCATTGCGCGATTTTGCATTCGTGTCGCGGCGTTCATCTGAGGA
>CAVGEG010000095.1:9956-11225 GCA_963628165.1 Paratractidigestivibacter sp.
TCTGAGGATAGGCGTTGAAGTTCGGAATGAAGGGGGTGAACCCGCCGATATAGGGAATCGAAAGGATCGCGTTTTGCGTTTGCTGTTGACGCAGATCGTTGAGGTACTGCATGAGCACTTTGGAGTTGATCGTCTCTAGTTTGACGACGCGAACTTTACGCACGCTTTCTTCAAGGATCTCCTTATCGACTTCCTTGACGTATTCTTCAATCTCTTTCGCGAGCTCATCGGGGGCGTAAACTTCGATGCATCCGGAGGTCGGATTGGGGGAGATTCGCGGAGACAAGTTGCCGGGGAGGAGCGTCGTTTGGAACTTGCGAGAAAACGCGTTCATAACTTGTTGCGCCATGCGGCTGGGCGAGGTGTTCTCAACTTTGATCTTATAGGGTTTCGTGATCGGCTGCGGGAAGAGGTCGACGTCGTCGAGAAGGACGAGCATGGCGCCGACGGCTTCGCGATCCGACTTTGACCCGTAGACCATTAACGTGTTGAGGGCGACGTCCGCCTGGAACGTCAGGGGCGTGCGCGGAGAAATGTCGCGAATGTTAATGCCGGAGCCGTAACCGTACAGTCCGTATTGGTTAGAGTTGTTATTGTTATTGATGCGGTCGGCGAGGTACGTCTGCAATCTCGGGAGAAGTTGGTTGACGCCGACGTTTTCTATACGGAAAACCGTGTAGTTCTTACTCTCCAAAAGGACGCGATTGCGCGCCTTTTTCAGGTTCTCTTCGGTCATGTAGGAGAGATATTTCTGAGAAGAAGGATTCAAATACTCCGTCGAATCGTCGATACTCTCGTCCGTTCCGTCTTCAGAGGTAGGATTTGCGTTCTCTTGAGCCGCCTCCGTTTTGGTGTTAAACTCGCCGAGAGTCTCCAACAAGCTCTGCTGGAACGCCTCTAACGCGGAAGGATCGCTTGAAGAGACGAGGAGGGAACCGTCAGGATTCTTGACGACGTAGACGCCTACGGGCGCGTTTTGCGTTTCTGTGGTTTCAGTAGCGACGGGCGCTTCGACGTCGCCGTCAAGAACGAGCGCGCCAAACGCGAAGGACGTCAAAGGGGAACGTTCAGCGGCTAAAAAAAGCGGAGTTAAAATTGAGGCAATGGAAGAGGAGACCCCTCCGTCTTCAGACGCAGGGGCAGGTTCAACGGGAGCAGGGGCAGGTTCAGCAGGCGCGGGAGCCGGTTCAGCAGACGCAGGGGCAGGTTCAGCGGGCGCGGGAGCCGGTTCAGCAGACGCAGGGGCAGGTTCAGCGGGCGCGGGAGCCG
>CAVGEG010000096.1:0-2637 GCA_963628165.1 Paratractidigestivibacter sp.
TTCGAGATCGAGTTCGTTTTCAAACATGAGACCAAAACAGTCAAACTGGAAACAAAAAAGTAACAGAAAGCTGGAAAGCAAATCCTCGTTTTTGGTATAATCGTTATTTTTTTTAACTTGAAAAGGAAACTGCCGTCTCCTATTTTATTGACGGCAAGGCCTTTATAAATAGAATGTTAATGGGATTTGGGCGTGTTCGAATGAGTTCTTTTGATTCTTAACGCCCATTTGTGCTTGCTCCTGGGTTTTATTCTTTTGGGCGTTGATATGGAAAAATCTCTTGATACTAAGCTTGCTCGGATTCTTCGGGATCGTTCCTGCGGAGACTTTATACTTGCGGACGCTAAAGACGGCGACATGGCCTACGGGCTTTCCGCGCCTGGCTTAAGTCCTGAAAACTACCATTCCGAATACAAGTACAAGACGTTAGACGAGTATCGCGCTCAGATCCGTGAAGTTATTAACCAAGGCCTTGTCGATATCGTTTTGATGAGCGCCAGCACGAGCGAACAACTTACGTTGAAGGAAGGGCTTTTTGAAAATTCTCCGATCACGCCCGCGATTCGCGCTAACGACGCTTCGGATATTTGGCTTGCCGGAGCGGGAGCGGTTTATGGTTCCGTCCCTTCGCGACCGTTCCGTACGGCAACGTTGGATCACGCTTTGTGCGGTAAATGTCATTGCTCGAAGGAAGAGCTTGCCGCGAAAAAAGGCGCGGATCTAGGATTGTATTCCATGACGTTCAACAACGATCTTGAACGCGACTACGAAGTCCTAGAAACCTATAAAGCTTTCCGCATTGAAGCGGAGAGAAAGGGATTCCGCCACTTCCTTGAAGTCTTTGCGCCCAACGCTCCCGTCAATCCTATCAAGGACGTTCCGAAGTTTGTAAGCGATCATATCGTGCGCGCGTTGGCTGGCGTTACGAGCGTCGGTCGTCCAATCTTCCTGAAGATTCCTTATTTCGGCCCCAAGGCGATGGAAGAACTCGTAAGATACGATTCTTCGTTGATCGTCGGTATCCTTGGAGGAAGCGCCGGAACGACGCTGGACGCCTTCCAAATGCTCTACGACGCGAAGAAATACGGAGCTCGCGTCGCCCTCTATGGACGCAAGATTAATAACGCGGAACACCAGCTGACGTTCATCGCCTATTTGCGAGCGATTGCCGACGGAAAGATTTGGCCGGTGGAAGCCGTTAAGGCGTACCACGGAGATCTCCAGAAGCTCAAGATTAAGCCCAAACGTTCCCTGGAAGACGATCTCAAAATCACGGCAGTTTCGCTTAGTTACGGTGAAAAGAGCAAGTCGGTCTCAATGACGGGCGCTGATAAATCGGAAGCGAAGAAAACGGTTCCCGCTTCCGCCAAGACGCGTCGCAGTTTTTTCACTCAGGACACACTGGAAGCCAAGGACGCTAAGCCTTTCAATCGTTCCCCCGATTTTTCCAAGATGACTCAACAAGAGAAACTCCAATGGAATCTCGAACGTATTCGTCGTTCGATGTAAGGAGTACGCTCGTGCTTTTTGGTCGTACAGAGTATCGGTTTCAAAGCGTTGCGGTTGCGTCGAGGAAGCTCAATTGCGTTTTTGTGTAAACTAATGACGGTCTCTTACGCTTTTTTCGATGTAAGAGACCTCTTTTATATAGAAGCCTTCGGTTGTTTTACTTCTGGTAAATCAATCGATTAGATCCAAAGGTTAATAATGTCTGAAACTCCTTCTCTAACCAATAAGACGCCGTATAAATGGACTCTCTATGGTCTCGGCGCCTTCTTCCTTCTTTACCTGGTATTGCTCTGTGTCGGTTTGCCTCAGAAATGGACAAGCGCTCAGTTCGCCCAGCATTCCGAGGTTCAACAAGAAATGCAGGTTGACGAAACGGCTCAGAATGCGGAATCCGCGCATGAAGAATCGCACGGCGAACTTCACCACCCGCCGCTTTGGACAGCGATACCCTTTGCCACCCTGCTCCTCTGCATCGCTGTTTTACCGCTGATTCCAGCCGCGGAACATTGGTGGGAGAGCAATCTCCATCGATTCCTTGTGGCTCTCGTACTTGGGCTCGTCACGCTGGGTTACTATGCCTTCTTGTGCGACTTTCCAATCGCCTTACATTGGCCCGCCCATAAGGAAATTATGCCTGACGCCGGTTCTATCGCTAAAGCGGGAACGATCTTTATCAATGCGATTTTAGGAGAATATATCTCCTTTATCGTGTTGCTCTTCGCTCTCTTCACGATCACAGGCGGCGTTCGCATCTCTGGAGATCTCAAAGCTTCTCCTATGGTCAACACCGTGATACTTGCCTTGGGCGCTGTAATCGCGAGCTTTGTCGGAACGACCGGCGCCGCTATGCTCTTGATTCGTTTGCTTCTAGACACGAACCGTCAGCGTAAGTATAAGGTACATACGATCGTTTTCTTCATCTTCCTCGTCTGCAACGTCGGCGGATGTCTGCTACCCACCGGCGATCCCCCGCTATTCCTAGGATATTTGCGCGGAGTCTCCTTCCTATGGACTTTCCATTTGTGGAAAGAATGGCTCTTTGTTTGCGCCATCCTGTTAACGCTCTATTTTGTCGTCGACGCTCTTATTTTCTACCCTCGAGAAAGTAGCGTAGACAAAGCGTTAGAC
>CAVGEG010000096.1:2647-4528 GCA_963628165.1 Paratractidigestivibacter sp.
GCGTTAGACGATGTCGACCGCACCCCCTTAAAGATTCAAGGGATGTTCCCCAATCTCTTCTGTTTAATTGGCGTCGTCTTAGGCGTTATGTTGCTCGACCCCGCGCAGGAATTCCTTTCCCTCTTTGGAATAAAAACAGGTTGGTATCCCCCGATGTTTCTGCGCGAATTCGTCCAGTTATTGATGGTCGCAATATCCTTAATCTTTGGCTCGAATGCGATTCGACTAGAGAATAAGTTTAACTTCAGCGCCATTATTGAAGTTGCCGCGTTATTCTTCGGTATCTTCATTTGTATGCAGCCTCCCCTTCAAGTACTTAACGCGAAGGGAGCTCAAATTTCCGCCGCCGTCAATCAGTATGGTTCCAAGATCAAACTCAACGAACCCCAGCAATTCTTCTGGATGTCCGGTTCTCTTTCTTCCGTTCTCGATAACGCTCCGACCTACGTCGTTTTCTTTGAAACGGCTCGTTCCGCCGCCGAAGGAAAACTCCGGGAAGCCATGGAAACGGGCGATACGGAAACGGCTGACCGTATAGAATCTGAACTCTCGGAAGGGCAATCGAAAAGCGGCGTTCGTATTCCTCTAGCGCTACTGATCGCCGTTTCCCTTGGTTCCGTTTTCATGGGAGCAATGACTTATATTGGAAACGGCCCGAACTTCATGGTCAAGTCGATCGCGGAAGGAAGCGGCGTTAAGATGCCAAGTTTCTTTGGGTACATGGGATATAGTTGTTGTATACTTCTTCCGATATTCATCTTAATGACGGTTATCTTCCTGTGACCGAATTCAAAGGAAATAGCTAAAGCCGAACCGACGATGACGACGTTATCGTCGGTTTTTTATTAACCTGGAATTTTATTGAATCAGAATCTACATTGGATACAATTAAGAGCAGTTTGTCAAACACCCATGAACGTTGTTTCTTCATAAAAGGAAGATATTTATGTCTCATCAGTCAATTGGTAACAGATTCGAGCGACGCGACTTTCTGAAGGGGATTGCGGGCGCAACGCTTGCGACGACGTCCCTCTCCCCGTTTTCAACCTCCGAATTATTCGCCGCGCCGACGTCGGACCTCCCGGATATTGCGTCTTCTCCATACGGGATCTGCGCGCATATTGGAGGGGGAGAAGAGTGGCAACAGGCGCCAGAGAACCTTGAACTCATGAAGAAGGCAGGGATTCGATGGGTTCGCGCCGACTTTTCATGGAGTGGAGTCGAAGGGCCCCAAGGAACGTGGCATTACGACCATCTAGACGCGATATTGGACAAAACGGAGAAAGTCGGACTCCAAATTCTTCCGATCCTCAATTATGACGTGCCGTGGGCGACGCCCGCTCACAAGCATCTTGACGCTTGGCTCCAGTATGTGAAAAACGTCGTTTCTCGCTACAAGGATCGTATTCGTTACTGGGAAGTTTGGAACGAAGAAAATATCGGTTTTTGGCGCGACGAACCTAACGGCGCGGATTACGCCAAATTATTGGCCGCAACTTACAATGTCATTAAAGAAATTGACCCTCAACTCATTGTCGTTTATGGCGGTTTAGCGGGAACGCCAATCGAATATTTTGAGGCTTCTCTTGAAGCAGACGCGGCTAAATACTTCGACGTCCTCAATGTTCACCCATATCGCGGCGGACTTTCTACTCCCGAAAGAATTGAAACCTTTAAAAAGGATCTTACCGCTTTTAATGAAGCGCTCAAAAAGCGCGGTCTTCCAGAGCGTCCCCTTTGGATTACCGAAATGGGCTGGGCAACTCCTCCAACCTTAGGAGAAATAGACCGTCGCGTCATCGGCGCCGCCATCGATCGCCTTTATCCCAACGGCCTGCCTCGCGTCGCCTTCTTCTACGACAACCGTTACGACGCCACAGC
>CAVGEG010000096.1:4538-11182 GCA_963628165.1 Paratractidigestivibacter sp.
CGTCCAAAATCAGCTATTCTCCGACGACTCCCCGCTGAATATCTCGATCGGCAAGATCTTGTCTCATTCTTAAATCTCGACGACCTCAAAAAATTTCAACCGCAAGACGCCGACGTATTGATTATGCCTCCGGGGGAAACCTACCTTGAAGAGGTTGTCGACGTTGTCGCTAACTTCGTGAAGAAGGGCGGAACTCTCGTTCTCACGGGGGGCGTTCCCTATTATTACCCATGCGTTTATGACGCTGAAAAGGACGTTATCATCCGTAAGCAGGACAATCCGAAAGGCGCGGAACGTCTGAAGGAACTTCGTATTTCGTGGTTTGCATGGTGGACCCGAGAAAATGTGCCGGAGACGGTCAATTCGGTAATCGCGCCGGAAACGCAAGAGTTCTACGCGTCCAAAGGTAAGGAAGCGCTTGGCGGTTTCGCCGCAAAGAACAAGTCGACCAGATTCTTTGACGACCGGGAGCTTCGCCCAGGAGACCGCATGATTTCCATCATCGACGGCAAAAACGAAAACTTCACGGCGTCCTCCGCTTGTATTTACGATTTCAATAGCGATTACAAGGGAGCCGTGGTCGTTTCGTCTATCTATGACAACGACGGATTCCAAACGAACCAATCCTCCGTCTATAATCAGGCGCTCTTCCTTCCCCAAGCTCTCCTTTTGTCCTTTGAGTTTGGCGTCGAACGCTTCTTCTGGTACGAATTCCAGGCGCCGGAAAGAGACGATTATGATCCGGAACACCACTTTGGCATTGTCGGACAAACATTGAAACCCAAGCCCGCGTACTATGCATATTCGGCTTTAACCAAAGCGCGTCCCGCCGGATCTACGAAGAAAACGTTCACATCCGGAGAAAACGTCATTGTAAGCGGATGGCTCCGCCCCGACGGCAAGACGGCCTGGGCGCTGTGGAGTCCGTTGAAAACTCAAAGGGTCAAACTCCAGTATCAAGGAGAAATTACTCAGGCGTTTGACTATCTAGGAAATGACGTTAAGAAACCGGAGAAAGACGGAGCGCTCCAAATCTCCTCCGAAATTCTCTATCTCGTCGGCCCCGAAGAGCTCTCTTGCGAATGATCGTCTCCGAGGCGTAACAAAAAACGAGTCTTTCCTATAACCGGAAAGACTCGTTTTTAATTATATGCTCGCTAGGGCTAGAGGATAAACTTACTCAAGTCTTCATCCTTAACGATCTTGCCAATCTTTTCTTCTACATAAGCGCCGTTGACGACAACTCGTCCAATAGTCATGCTCGCCGCTTCGAAGTTTAAATCTTCTAAAAGACGCTCGATGATCGTATAAAGACGACGCGCTCCAATATTTTGAGTCGTCTGATTCGCCTGCTCCGCATACTCGGCAATCGCTTCTATCGCAGACTGTTCAAAGACGAGCTCGATATTCTCCGTCTTCATTAGGGCGGTATACTGCTTCGTCAGGGAATTCTCGGTCTCCGTTAAGATTCGAACAAAATCGTCCTTCGTTAAGTCGGACAATTCCACGCGAATCGGAAAACGCCCTTGCAATTCCGGGGTCAGATCGCTTGGTTTGACTTTGTGGAACGCGCCTGCCGCGATGAACAGGACGTGATTGGTGGAAACGTAACCGTATCGCGTGCGTACGGTCGTTCCCTCGACAATCGGCAATAAATCGCGTTGGACGCCTTGTCGAGAAACGTCCGCATGAGACGACTCGGTTCCCACAATCTTATCGATCTCGTCGATAAAGATAACGCCCATATCCTGAGCGAGCGCCACAGCGCGACTCGTTAGTTTCTCGTCGTCAAGCAACTTATCCAATTCTTCCTCATAGAAGAATTTACGCGCCTCGGCAACCGTTACGCGCCTTTCGGCGTGACGGTCGCCAAACTTCGAACGAAGGAGCGCGTCGAGATCAAAGGAAGAATCCATCTCGCGCGGGTCGGCAAAGAGAAACTCAACCTGAGGCCGACGACCGCGTCGCCCGTTGACGTCGAGAAGTTCCTCTTCAAGACGCTCCGACTCTAAAGCCTTTTTCGTGCGCAAATAAAGACGATAAAACTCCTGACGCGCCGTCGTTTCACGGTGTTCGGCTTCCTCAAGGCGCTTCGTCTTCTCCTCTTCAGCGCCCTTCGAGGAATCGGACGTCGCGTTTTGCGTCTCAGACTCCGGCGCGGCGTTACCTTCCGGGGCGACCTTGCTCGCGTCCGCTGGCGGAACTAACGCGCCAAGAGATCCGACAAACTCTTTCATCCACGGCGGGCTATTGGGATCCTCCATGATGCTCTTACGCGCCGACTCCATGGCCTCTTGAGAGGGAAAAGGAAAAGGAAGCGACGTGTCAAGCCCTGGTTTTACGGAAGATTCAACCTTGTTCGCTTCGTTTCGCTTCCTTGAGCTGATCGAAACTCGAGGCGACGGCGTTTTGGCCGCGCGCGTCTTGAGATACAGATCAAGTTCCTCGGAAGTAAGCTTGTGATCCTTGACCTGTTGAGCCTCAGAGTCGTCTTTATACTTTTCTAAGGTCTGATTTCCTTGGCTAAACTTCAAAACCAGCGCAGACAGAAGGCGCGCCTGAGCCAATTGCGTCGCTTTATCGTGATTAACTCTGCGCTCTTCTTCTCTTACGATACCAAGCGCGTTCTCCACAAGCTCGCGAACCATGCTTTCGACGTCGCTCCCATGGTAGCCGACTTCCGTATACTTCGTGGCGTCTACCTTAATAAAAGGAGCGCCTGTGAGAGCCGCAAGACGACGCGCCACCTCAGTTTTACCAACGCCGGTAGGACCGATCATCATGACGTTCTTCGGACCAATCTCGTCGCGCATCGATCCGTCGACGCGCTGGCGTCGCCACCGGTTGCGAATCGCGACGGCGATTGCGCGCTTCGCTTCGCGTTGACCGACTATATGCTTATCAAGCTCTTCTACGATTTGCCGTGGGGTCAACTCCGTCATGACAACTCCTCTACAATAATGTTCGAATTCGTGTATACGTCAATCTCAGACGCTATCTTTAGCGATTCGGCGACGATTTCTCGCGCGGAAAGGTTGGAGTGCGCTAAAAGAGCTTTTGCCGCCGACATGGCAAAATTCCCGCCGGAGCCGATCGCCGCAATACCGTCAGTCGGTTGAACCACATCCCCGTTCCCCGTAAGCAGGAGCGTATCCGACTTAGAAACGACGATCATCATCGCCTCAAGTTTACGCAAAGCACGATCTGTCCGCCACTCTTTCGCAAGTTCGAGCGCCGCGCGCGTTATATTGCCAGGATAATCCTTCAAACGATTTTCAAAACGTTCCATCAAAGCAAACGCGTCCGCCGTCGATCCAGCGAACCCCGTAATCACTTCGCCGTTAAGAAGTTTACGGATCTTGCGCGTGTCCGATTTCATGATCGTGGAGCCAAACGTGACTTGACCGTCGCCGCCAATCGCCATTTGACCGTCTCTACGGACTGTTAGAATCGTCGTACTTCTGGATTTCATGTCTCGTCCTATTGAGTTTTGACTAAGAAGAAGATTACGTATCTTACTTTAAAAGTTTGCGTTCTAGCGCGGGATTATAGCTAGTCCACGTCTTATCGCGATTGACGTCTTCTTGGATAAACTTCTGAAATTCGTTTAATTTGGCGTCAAGCGCGTCGATAAGATGGAGCGCAATCGCCTCGCGCGTCATCGGAAGTTTAACCGCGCCAAATTCCATCACCCCATGATGCGAGAGGATCATATGTTTCAATTTCAACGCAATAATCGGATCAATCGTCTCCCCTGCAGCCTTGAGCTCCATCAATTTACGGTCAAGAAGCTCGGCGCCCAAATAAGGATGACCAAGGGCCTGTCCTCCGTCGGTATACGCGGGAGCGACAGGGTCGTCCGAAAGTTCTTCCGTCTTACCAATGTCATGCAAAAAGGCCCCGACGAGAAGAAGTTCGCGATCGACGATTCGACTGTACTGACGTCCGACAAACTCAGAAAGCTCCATCATTGCGACGGTATGCTCCAGAAGCCCGCCAAGATTTGCGTGGTGAATGCGCAACCCCGCAAAAACGCGCGTAAATCGTCCCATAAGCTCCTGATCGTTCAAAAAGGCGTCGACTACGAGACGAAGATCGCGCGCCGTCACCGTGTCGAGTATTTCTCGAAGCCGCGCGACTAGACGATCGCAATCCTGACACGGAGCCTGAACAAAATCCTCGCCGACAACTTCGCTCTTCTCAACTTTTTTGACCTTCGTCAGATGCGCTTGAAGCTTGCCTTGATAGAGTTGTCCGCGACCTTCGCATCGCACAAAGTCTCCCTCGTCAAACTTCTTGGATTCCTCCTCCGTCGTATTCCATAAGAAAGCTGTCAGAGAACCCGTCTTATCGCATAAAACCAACTGAAGGTAGCATGCTCCGCGTTTATCGGTGCGAAAAACTTTATCTTGAACGCGGTATATCTCTGAAATAGCGTCGTTTTCTTTTATTTGATTGACAAATAGTCGACTCATAAGAACCTGACAATTAAGTAATGTTTAAAAGGCGAACCCGCGCATAACGAGATTCTCCTCTTTGCGGTATCCGTAAAAGCTTAACCCTTATTATACGTCGTCGCAGAAAAGGGGAATACCAGACTTTCATACGCAAAGAACAAGAAATAAAAAAATGGGCAGGGGCGGGATCGAACCGCCGACACCAGGATTTTCAGTCCTGTGCTCTACCAACTGAGCTACCTACCCAAAAACAAACCCAAAGGCAAAAACCTAGTGGGCAGGGGCGGGATCGAACCGCCGACACCAGGATTTTCAGTCCTGTGCTCTACCAACTGAGCTACCTACCCAAAAACAAACCCAAAGGCAAAAACCTAGTGGGCAGGGGCGGGATCGAACCGCCGACACCAGGATTTTCAGTCCTGTGCTCTACCAACTGAGCTACCTACCCTCTCGTCCTCGTCATGAGCACGATTTAATAAGATTATATGGAGCAGAACCGTCTGGTCAAGGGAGAAACTTCAAATTTTCCCAAAGGGAAATACTCTCCCTTACGCCTGTTAAACAAAACGACGACGGATTATCGATTCGACGTCGGCCAGCCATTCCTTACGTTGCGCGTCGTCGCTCATGATGATCTGTTCAAAATTTCGACGTTCGAAAGAGCTTGATCCAACGACGCCAAAGACGATCGTTCCCCAAAACTTCTCAAGGGGATCGCCATACGCGCTAATTTCATAATCTCTCGGCGTGTTGGACGTCGTGAAGACCTGAACAATTTTATCCGACAGACCCTGCCATGGTCCAGATTCCGTAAAACCATAGGCAAAACCGTTGCGTAAAACGCGATCGATCCATCCAAGCAAAATTGCGGGAGGTGCGCCCCACCAATTCGGATGAACGAAAACAATGCCCGCGCACTCTTTCACCCCCTGCATCTCTTTCTGCATTTCAAGAGGCGCCAAGGACGACTGTTCTTTCGTTTCCGCAAGAGTCATGACCGGATCAAAACCTTCGGCATAGAGATCGCGAAACACAGGATCATACCCTTGAGATGAAAGCGCGTCGATTGCGCGCTGAGCGATCGCTCCGTTGAAACTTTTCTTGGCGTCAGGATGGGCCAATATCACAAGAACTTTCTTTTTTTCCATCGTCTACTCCTTTATTGGAAATCTTCCTCCACATTTTATCAGTTGAGGGGGAGAACGCCAACAGGCAATATAAAAAAACCGAGCAGAACAAACGCCCTACCCGGTCTTTTAAAATCGTTCTTAGAACACGAATCAGTCGATGATTCGCTTCATGATAATCGCATCTTGATAATTCACGGAGTTACCGCGACGGAAGTCGACGGGGATCGAACGGTCAATGATCGAGAATCCGCGATGACGCTTAACTTCTCCGTCGTCGGATCCCAGTTCCTTACCATAGGTGTAACCGTCGGGGTAAATCGCCTGATAGTAGTAGTACCACTTGTAGGAAGGATCCTGCAAATTATCGGACGTCAACTCATTGCCGTCAGGGTCGTACTTAGGCATATTAACGCCAGGCTTGCAACGTTCGAGCTCAAAATATCCGACCGTCACCCATGCGGCGAAGACGTTGGAACGATTCGTCGTCAAACCTGAGAGTCGCTGCATTTCCGCAGTCGCTTCATAGAGGTTACCGCGACTATTTTGCGGCTCGTACGACGATATATCGCCCTCGGACGTGCCGTCATCCTTATCTTTCACGAGTCTGTCAATGATATTTCCTAAATTGCCGGAAATACCTTCCTCAAAATCGACGCTATCAGAGTCAACCGTGCGCGTCTGAATTTGGTATCTTTGAGAGGGTTGGAAGCTCACGACTCCATCCCCTTCTGGCTTACCGTCGTCATCCTTGGACGCCAAAGCATCCAAAATCGCCTTCAAGCTATCTGGAGGAGTGATTCCAAGATCCAAAAGAGGAGACTTTGAAGCTTCGTCAGTCGTTCCAAAATAATCTTTACCATTGTATCGGTACCGATAAGTATATCTATCTAAGTCGACAAAAGGCCTACTCTGTTTCTGATCGTCGTCCTCTTCTTTATTAACAAACACATTCTGAAAATTGTCAAAAAGCGGGCCCTTGAACAACGCGTTATCATCTTTAACGTAGCAATTGGAACCAGTAAGTAACGTCGAAAAACCAGGAACAGGAGCCGGCGAC
>CAVGEG010000097.1:0-8008 GCA_963628165.1 Paratractidigestivibacter sp.
GAGTCGTGGTTGGTTCGCTCTGTTTGTTGATTCTTTACTGTGATATATGAGCCCTACCTCGCGTAGGGCTTTTTTATTTCTTGTCCTAGTCTTGTGTTGTGAATTACCCTAGCGCATTTCTTCTTCCACATAAGATTTATCAATTAAGGAACATTTGATTTAAAGGGATAGAAAAGATCTTTCTTTGTACCATAAAAGGGAATACGTTAGGGAACGGGACGACTTACTTGAACGTCTCGAGGATATGGTCGAGATTCTGACGGCAAACAGAATATGCAAATTTCCTTAGAGAAATGGCTGGCTAAAAGCTCCTCGAGAGTTTCGTAAAAACGTTTGGATGCAACGAATCACGAACGAAGCTTTGAGGGCTTTAGACTTGAAGCGTCTTCCTTTTATAGAATAGTTGAGCTACGTCGTTTTGTCTCACCTCGGCTGGTTCGAGAAAATACTTATCCTCTCAAAATGACAATCCGCTTCTGGAGGAAAATTCCTTTCAGAAGCGGTTTTATCGTTTTAAGTAAGTCGGGGAATTTAGAGGATTACGCCAGCCGCGCCGTGACCTTGATCCACTGGAATTCGTACGGGTTCGCCGCAGTCGATCGACAATTTATTCTTGCCTTTTACGACTTCGATTTCGATTGTCGTTGATTCGATAGTACTAAATTGAGGATCAACCACGTAGAATTCTTCATAAGTCGCGCCAGAATCAATGTATTCTTTATACGCCTTTGCAGATTCTTCGTCGATTGGAGTTGGAGGAGGAGGCGTGCCCTCGCCAACGGTGCACGATACCGCCACCTTGTATTTTCCGACAGGCGCGCCCTTATACTGACCGTGCGTTACGATCGTCGCAACCCCTTCCGCATTCGTTGTTCCGCCGCAAGTAAAGTTATTGGTTGTGGACGGTTCTAACGGTTTAAGATTGAGAGTTGCATTCGCTAATGGTGCGTCTCCTTGGAGGACTGTCACCGTTACGGGTTCGAGCTTAGGCATTCCATCAGGAGTCTTCGATCCAAAGCATCCGCCAAAGAAGAGGAGGCCGCCGAATAGAAGCAAAGTACTGAAATATTTCATGAGTAATACAACATGCAGATGATAGACTTTAGGAAATGATAGGCACATATTTGAGCGTCTATCGTAAGGGGGTCACATGGAGACGTTTTCCCCACCGGCGGGGGTGCCCAATGCTCCCCAAATACCGTACGGGCTTTTTCCTGTGCATTGAGTGCTTGTAGCTGAAAGGTCGCCGCAATCGACGGTATCAGAAACGAAGCGTACGGAACCGTCCGCTAGACCAACGTTGACCCCGCCGGAATGCCAGCTATTGGGTGGGAATATAGCGCCCCAGTATCCGCTGGTTGCCGCTAAACAGCTAGGGGCGTTTGGAGGGAGAACCGTGTGAAAATTGTTCCATGCGCGCCCGTCTTGATAGAAGTTTCCACGCCAAGTGTCGCATGGGGCTACAACGGAATTGGGATCGTCGGCCTTACGGGCGTTATTCATGCAGACGTCCGGATGACAATCTAGATCGTTGGTGTAGAAGCCGCTGACAGTCGACGAACCGCCTTTGACTGCGGTTGAATAATAACCTTGAGGGGCGCTGGCCGACTCGCTTATAGCCGCAGTGTTTGAGGTACCGTCCGTGCAGGTCGCTAGATTTTTCCAAGAACACTGGTGGAAAAGCCCGCGCGTATGGCACTGCTTTGCGGGGACGCTAATATAATTGGGATGGTTATACGGCGCGTCTAATTTACTCGTTCCATCGCCAAGGCTGTACATGATTGTCGTCCGTGCGTTGCTTGCATGAGTCGAAGGAGTGGCGGCGTTCGGATCGGAGGGACAGAGCAAACCGGAGATTCGATTTTTATTCAGATAAACGTCGCTATTGAAGAAGGCCCAGTTCTAAATCGAGATCTCGCCATTTTTCTGCCTGCGGTCAAGTTCCATAATTGCGTCGTAACGCGCGCTTTCTTCGATGAATGGCAAAAGCGAAATAGTAACGCTCAGCGGAGCGTAATTATCCCATCCAAAGGAACTAAAAGGGGCGTTGGTAGGCAGGGCGTTGTGAGCGTCGTGATAGTTATGCAAGGCGAGTGCGATTTGCTTGATTTGATTCGTGCATTGCATTCGCCTTGCTGCTTCTCGAGCCGCTTGAACAGCTGGAAGTAACAATCCGATTAAGATACCGATAATGGCAATGACTACAAGAAGTTCGACCAGCGTGAAACCGGGTTTACTTCTGAAGTTTTTTCTGCAATGATGGAAAGCTAAAAACATAACAACACTCCATTTGTTAGTGAGAATTAATTTATGTCCCGTATGTGTTGAATAAAACAAACCTGTATTTCATTTAAAAAGAATATCCAACTAACAATACAACACTATACTAGAATAAAGCAGTAACGTCAATCTTCGGAAAGTATTATTTAGAGAGTTCTTTTTTTTACTAAAACCGTTATTTATCTTACACTTGAAAGAGAATAGAAGGGAGTAGGAACTATCTCTTGTGAAAACGAACGTATATAATATTATGCGGTGTATTTATTTGGGAATAGACGAATAGGTTTCGATAGAAAATTTCCGTGAGTTTTCTAGAAACCTTAATATGTGAATATTTCGAAAAAATGACGCGTATGGGGAAGACGATAAGACGGGAATTGTACTTGCCTGATAATGAATTTGAACGGGACTGTCGGCTAGAAACGCTACGTCGATCGGGACCTGGAGGGCAAAATAGGAATAAGGTGGAGACGGGCGTAAGAATTTATCACATTCCGAGCGGTTGCGTTGGCGAAGCGACGGAGAGACGGTATCAAGGCGAAAATCGCAAACAAGCCCTCTTTCGTTTACGTATGGAACTTGCTCTCCGTTTACGCGCGCCCATTAGAGTGCAAGTTGACGACCAAGGCGTCGCTATTGGATTAGAGACGTCATTACATTGGTTTACGCGAAGAGGAGGCGATAAGCGCATTCTTGTTTCAAAGGAGAGTCTAGATTATCCGACGTTAGTCGCCGATTTTTTTGACGTCTATGCGGCTGTTGGCGAAGATCTTCCAACGGCGGCGCGTTTGCTCCAAACGACGCCGAGTCAAATTGTCCGATTTTTAAACAAAATACCCGCCGTTTTAAATCTGCTAAACGAACAACGCGAAAAAAAAGGGTTAAGACGTTTGCGCGCTTAATCCTTTTTCTTAGACGATAAATCTAGCTCAGGGGAACAATTGAATCAAATATCGTTTAGAAACTGAACGCAAGTTTTGACGATAATATCGGGAGCGCTTGCCCCAGAAGTAATTAAAACGGACGACTCGGGCGTAAGCATATTCCAAGGAATATCCTCGATGCCGTCGATGAGGACGGCAGGCGCTCCGACGGAACGGGCGACTTTGGCTAGGTTTTGAGAATTGGAACTGTTAGGACTTCCAACAACCAGGACTAAGTCGTGGCCGGGAGCAAGCTTACGAACGGCGTCTTGACGGAGTTGCGTCGCGTCGCAAATTCCTTCTCGGCTTGGATTAAGGAGGTGCGGAATTTTTTTACGCAACGCGTCGACGATCTGAGTCGCTTCCGTCGACGACAATGTGGTTTGCATCAAGTAGGCGACTTTGGGATAAGAGGAAACGTTCAGGGCGTCGACGTCCTCCAATTTGGATATTAACGTCGTTGAACCGGGCGCTTCTCCAAGGACTCCCACGACTTCGTCATGGCCAGGTTTTCCGATGAAGATAACATGATACCCTTCGCTTGCAAGAGTACGCATTTGTTTGTGCACATAATGCACGCGAGGGCACGTCGCGTCGATCGTTCTGATCTTTCTTTGCGCCGCCAACTCTCTAATCTCCGGCGACACGCCATGGGCTGAGAAGAGTAGAGTCGCGTTGTCCGGAACGTCGTCTAACGAATCGACGAAAATTACGCCTCGTCGATTGAAGTCTCGGACAACCCAAGAGTTGTGAACAATCTCGTGGTAAACGTAAACTGGTCCCCGAGCGTTCTGAACTACTTCGTTTAGGATGTTGATCGCTCGATTGACGCCTGCGCAGAATCCTCGAGGCTCAGCTAGCGTTAGTTTCATTTTGTCTCCCCTATGAAGAAAAGCCGTAGAGTCTCAAGACGACGCTACGGCTACAGAATCTTATAAAGCGCGGATGGCGCTTACCAGATCGTCAAACTTAATCTCTTGTTGATTTCCCGTTCGTAAATCTTTGAGCGTAACGACGCCTTTGTCCACTTCGTCTTGTCCCATAACAAGGACGATTCTCATGCCTTTACGATCGGCGTATTTCAACTGTTGCCCTAATTTTTTAGGTTCAGGATACAATTCTACGCCAATTCCCTCGTTGCGCAAACGAGCGGCCAACGCGAAGTATTGAGAAGTCAGGGATTTGTCAAACAAAGGAACAAAAACGTCAACCGTCGTGCTGAGCTTCGGCAACATTTGCAACTCTTCCAGACCGGCAAAAAGTCTATCGAGTCCCAGCGAGGCGCCGACGCCTGGCAACGTCTGTTTGGTATACAATTCCGCGAGGTTGTCATAACGCCCCCCACTGCAAACACTTCCAAGCTGAGGCAACTCGTCTAGAAACGTTTCGTAAATTGTGCCCGTGTAGTAATCGAGCCCGCGTGCAATCGAAACGTCAAGGATAAATCTCTCCTCCGGCACGCCCGCGGCCTTTGTCGCCTCAAGGATTTGTCGCAATTCGCTGATACCTTGCTCTCCGAGTTCGTTCCCCTGAAGAACTTGCTCCAACTTATGGAGTATGTCTTCGTTTGAACCCTTGGCCGCGGCGATTTCAAGGATCAACTTCGCCTGATCTTCCGTAGCGCCAGCGGTGTTTTTCATCTCTTCAACAACAGCGTCCACGCCGATTTTCGCAAGCTTATCAAGGGCGCGAAGGATCGGAGTCGCCTTGTCTTCAAGACCCATCTTAAGGAGAGCGCCCGTTAAGATCTTCCTACTGTTAAGATGAACCTTAAATTTGGTAAAGGAATCCGTCGAGGTCGGGTTGATACGTTCAAGTATGTCGTTGATAATCAACGCGGTCTCGATATCGGACGTCACGCTCGTCGTACCAATCGTATCAAAGTCGCATTGCATGAACTCTCGATAGCGACCAGCTTGAGTATTTTCGCCTCTCCAGACTTTTGCGAGATGATAACGTTTGAAGGGGATTCCAATTTCCGCCAAGTGCTGAGCCGAAAAACGAGCGAAAGGAACGGTAAGATCGAAACGCATTCCAACGTCGCGACCGCCGGAGTCCTTGAACTTATAGAGCTGTTTGTCGGTTTCGTCGCTACCTTTCCCCATCAAGACGTCAAGGTATTCCAAGACAGGGGTGTCGATAGGACAAAAACCATAATTTCTATAAACCTTCTTGACTCTTTCGATTAACGTTTCTCGAGGGATCATCATTTCGGGAAGAAAATCGCGAAATCCCTTGAGGGTACGAGGTTCAATTAGTTTTCTCTTTGGATGATTCTCGGTTGCGCCCATTTTAACTCTCTATCCTTCAAAACCAAAATAACGTTTGTTATAGCCTAACAATGGTTGTATAATAGACAAATCGGATTCACTAAACTATTTATTTTCCGCCTTGTCTTGAGCTTTGAGGTTGTCGTAAAAGCTCGTATAACGATCTCTTGTTTCAGGATTTTTTCTTACGGCGATTGCGGCTCTTGGATGAACGTTATTCTGACCGGTCATGTTGAACTCAGGATATGGGCCCCATTCAATCTGTTGTCGGAGAGGAAAGACCGTGTTTTCCAGACACTGGTAGATGGGGCGCAAGTCATAGTTCGACGGGTTGATAGAGCCCGCCAAGAGCTCCATCGGACAGTTCCCCGCGCCTCTTCCCAAACCGCCGATAGTCGCGTCAAGTCGAGTTGCGCCCAGTCGCGCGGCAGTAAGCGTATTTGCGTAAGCTAACTGTAAATTGTTGTGAGCGTGCACGCCAACCTCTTTTTGGACGGAGGTCGCGTAAGCGACGTATTTGCGAGTGAAATGCTCCATCTGCGCAAGGGAGATGTAGCCGAAGGAGTCGACGATAACAAAGACAGAAACGGGAGACTTACAAAGTCTTTCAAGAATAGAGTCAAGCGTCTTTTCCTCTATCGTCGTCACAGCCATGAGATTTGCGGAGACCTCGTAGCCTTTATTATAGGCGTCGTCGATCATTTGGAGCGCTTCTTCGACTTGGTAATCGTAGAAAGCGACTCGAATCATATCGAGCGGACTTTGCTCTTTGGGGAGCACGTCGGTTTTCCAGTCGGACTTTGCGGCGTCAATCATACAAGAGAGCTTGACCTTTGACGGATTTTCACCCACAGCGCGTCGTAAATCGTCCTCTTGACAGAACTTCCAGCTTCCGTTTGTTTCGACGGAAAACGTTTTTCGGGAATTCTTATAGCCAATTTCCATGTAGTCAATACCAGCAGCAACGTTAGCATTGTAAACCGCACGAACGAATTCGAGAGAAAACTTATGGTCGTTAATAAGACCCCCATCACGAATTGTGCAGTCAAGAACTCGATAATTTGGGCCGGTAACGCTCCACTGATTATTCATCGAAACCTCCTGATAATAAATTGAATAGAAGTGGACGCAACTTCATGGTGAACAACATCCGCTTTTTCTTGACCTTCCCACGTTTAAAATAGGGGCCAAGCGCCGTGAATTCTATATCATTAGCTAATCGTTGTCAAGTTTCACCGAGAACCGAGAGAGCCTGTTAAAAAGCGATTGAAAGGCTTTAGGTGTTTACAGTAAACGGTGTTATGTAAAAATAGAGAGAATGTTGCGTCTTTTAAACGAAATGAAATTTTAGACAAAACTAACGGATACGAAGTGGAACAAGAATTAAAACAGAGTTTTCGCATAGGTTCAACGGTCGTTTCTCCTCCGGTACTTTCCGCGCCCATGGCGGGATATACCAACTACGCCTTTCGAGAGATTCTGCGTAGGTTTGGAGGCGTCGGTCTTATTGCGACCGAAATGATAAGCGCGCGGGCCTTTCACTATATGAAGCGCGACGTGGACGAAGAAGCGATGCGTCGCTATGGTTCTTCTCAAGAAGAGGAACCGACAAGATTGTGGGGTGTGCGCGACGAGGAGCGTCCTTTGTCGGTTCAAATATGGGACAACTCTCCGGAGACGCTTGAGGAGTTGGCGACGACATTGGCGCACGAATTCCACGTCACCGTGGTGGATTTAAATTTTGGGTGTCCCGCGCCAGCGATTGCCAAACGGTCGGAAAGCGGCTCTTCCTTGCTGAGAAATCCAGAAAAGGTAGGGGAGATTGTCGGTCGAGTCGCTCGCGCCTGCTTTCCAACCCCAGTGACGGCGAAGATTCGTCTTGGGATTACAAGCGATATGATCAATGCTTGCGACGTCGCACAGGCGGTTGAATGCGCAGGAGGGGCCGCTTTGACCGTCCATGGTAGAACCGCTAAGCAGATGTATATGGGGAACGCCGACTGGGATGAAATCGCCAAAGTTCGTTTCGCATTAAAATCAATCCCTTTGATAGGGAACGGAGAGATTAAGACGGCGAAAGAAGCGGTGGAGAAACTTTCCGCTTTTTCAGTGGACGCCGTGATGATTGGTCGGGCGGCGCTTTCTCGTCCTTGGATATTCCGAGAAGCGGCGCAACTTCTAAAAGGAGAAGAGCCTACTCCTGAACCGACGTTGGCAGAGCAACGCGATTTATTACTTCTTCATTATAATCTCTTGGTGGAACGGTATGGGGAAGAGATTGCCGTAAGGTTAATGAGGCGATATGCGTGCAATTACTCTAAAGGGCGTCCGGGAGGTAAAATATTTAGAGACAGGATCGTACGGGTCAAAACGCACTCGGAGTTTCTGCAGGTTGTTTCGGAGAGTTTTTGTCCCGGAGAGTAAATTTTTTCGCGGATGAAAAGCGTTGGCGCTTAGCGTTTGCGTCGGAGCGTGGAACGGGAATAGAACCTTTGGGGTTTTGCGACGAAGAAAAATCATAAACTTTTGGCGAGA
>CAVGEG010000097.1:8019-11145 GCA_963628165.1 Paratractidigestivibacter sp.
TTGTTTAGAAAAGTTTTTTTTTTTAGAATTGCGACGAGCTCCCTGTGAAGACGAATCTCATGAGGAGAAATTGCGAGGTGCGTGCGTCGCAATACTTAAAAAAAGAAATTATTCGAGTTTTATTCATGGTTCGCGCAGTAATAGCAGGGACGGGTTCCTATCTTCCGGAACGCGTCGTAACAAATGACGAATTATCGGAACGAATGTCCAAGACTTCTGACGAGTGGATATACTCCCATACAGGAATTCACTCTCGTCACCTAGCGGCTCCCAACGAGTCTGCGTCCGACATGGGTTTCGTCGCCGCCAAGCAAGCGTTGGAACAGGCAAGGGTAGACCCAAGCGAGCTAGGCCTGATTATAGTGAGCACAGCGACGCCCGATTACGCGCCGACCCCGCTTACCGCGTGCGTTTTACAAGACAAATTGGGTGCGACGAACGCGTCGGCGTTTGATATGAGCGCCGCGTGTTGCGGGTTCATTTACAATCTTGAAATTGCCAAGAACTTCTATTCCAATCCTCATTTTACGAAGCCGATTCTTCTAGTCGCGTCTGAGGTGATGTCGAGGAAGGTTGACTGGAACGACTATAAGACTTGCATCCTCTTTGGGGACGGCGCGGGCGCAGTCGTCATTAAACCCGACGTCGACGACAAGTATCCTGGAAGCGGGATTGTTGATTCGGTGATGATGGCGGATGGAAAGTCTGGGAGGCACCTTCTTTTGGAAGGGGGATGCCGCTCGGAAGATTCGTTGCGTCATCCTCTCGCGCATATTCTTCAGATGGGCGGCCAACAGGTATACGCTTTCGCCGTGAAGGCGCTTGTTGAGGTTGTTCACTCGTTGTTGGATCGCAATAACTTAACGATGGACGAGTTGGCGAGGATTATTCCGCATCAAGCGAATTATCGTATCATCAATTCGGCGGGAACTCGGCTAGGGTTTACAAACGACGACAAGTTCTATATCAATGTAGAACGAGTCGCCAATACCGCGTCAGCGTCTATTCCGATCGCGTTGGACGAAATGAATCGCGGAGGCATGTTGCAACGAGGCGACAAGCTTCTTCTCGCCGGTTTTGGCGCGGGGTTGACCTATGGCGGGAACTACCTGGTGTGGTAATTCTTTCGAGACTGTTAATATTGGAAGGAGAGCGTAGCTCTCCTTTTTTATTTAAGAGCGAAGGATAAAATTTTCCCAACTTGTAAAAGGAATTCGATTGGTTAGAATCAGGACGTTTTTTCTATAGCATAGGTTGGAATGAGGAGTCGTTTGTAATGATGAAGACCTCTTTGGTAACGGGAGCAACTGGTCAAGACGGCGCTTACTTGACGCGTAAATTATTGTCGGAAGGTCGACGCGTGTGCGCGATGATTCGTCGAACTTCTACGTCCAATATGTCGCGTCTTTTAGGGTTGCGAGAGGGAGTTCAGGAGAATGGTTCCGAGCTTTGGTTTGTGACTGGAGATTTAACGGACTCCACTAGTGTTTCGCGAATTTTAGAGGAGTTTGAGCCAGACGAAGTTTACAACCTTGCCGCGCAATCAGACGTTCGCGTTTCTTTTGACGTCCCCGAGTATACCGGCGAAGTTGACGGGCTGGGGACGTTGCGGATTTTGGAGGGGATTCGTCGAACAGGTTTGTCTTCTAAAACGCGCTTTTATCAGGCTTCAACATCCGAACTTTTTGGGGACGTGAAAGAAAAACCGCAGCGGGAGACAACTCCATTTGCTCCCCGTAGTCCTTACGCCATCGCCAAACTATATGCGTATTGGACGACGGTGAATTACCGAGAAGCATACGGAATATTTGCTTGCAACGGGATTTTGTTCAATCATGAGAGCCCGTTGCGCGGCGAGAATTTTGTAACGCGTAAAATAACGAGGGGAGCGGCAAGAATTCGGATGGGGCTCCAGGAAACGCTCCGAATGGGGAATATTGACGCGCGTCGCGATTGGGGACATGCCGAAGACTACGTCAACGGAATGTTTCTCATGTTGCAGCAACCAGAACCAGACGACTATGTCTTAGCGACGGGAGAACAACGTTCCGCAAGGGATTTCTTGGAGCTGGTCTTCGCGAAGCTCGATTACGAAATCGTTTGGCTGGGTTCGGGCGTCGACGAGAAGGGTATCGATCGCAAGAGCGGAAGAGTTCTAGTTGAAATCGATCCGGTCTTCTTTAGACCAACGGAAGTCAACTACCTTTGCGGTGATTCGACGAAGGCTCGAACTAAATTGGGTTGGAAGCCGCGTCATACTTTTTATTCCCTCGTCGAAGACATGCTTGCGCATGACGTCGCGTTGGCTGAGCGCGAGAAAAATAACAACTGATCGAGGTTAGGTAAAGATGGAAGACGAGGAAAAAACTCAAATAGAAGGCGATTCGAGAGCGCGTTGTGCGTTCGGTATTTTGTGCGCTCTTGGCGTCTTTGCCGGCGTCTCTCTCTTGTTGGTTTTCTCTCATGTTCTTTTGACTCAACGAGAAGGCGCGAGAAGAGAACGGTGCGAATATAACCTTTCCCAGTTGTATCGAGCGACCTCCGAATATGTGGACGCATATGGAGCATATCCCCCCGCTTATACGCTAGATTCCGAGGGTAAGCCTCGCCATTCATGGCGGGTTCTGCTTTTGCCGTATCTTGGCGAGGAAAAACTGTATTCGCAGATTCGCTTGAACGAGGCGTGGGACAGCGAGTGGAATTCTCAATTTTGGGGAAAGACTCCCTCGCTTTTCCAGTGCGCGTCGATTCCTGTTTACTCGGAGAATGGAGAAGAGAATCTTGATAAAACAAGACGTTGCTCTTTTTCCTGCGTCTTGGGAAAATCGACTCTCTTTTCCGATGATGGAAAACCTGTTTTTCCTGAAGAAATTGTCGACGGCGCTTCAAACGTCGTCGTCTACGTCGAGCGTAGGGATCCGGTCAATTGGATGAGTCCTCAAGACGAATTAACGGAAGAACAAGTTTTAAGTGAAAACGATTTGCCCGTCTCGGAGCGTCGAGGATTTGGTTCATGGCATGGCGCAGGAAGTTATGTTCTCTTAGCCGACGGTTCGACGCGGTTTATCTCGGAGAAAATTGATTCGTCCGTTCTCAAGCTCCTTCTAAATATCAACGACTCTCGAG
>CAVGEG010000098.1:0-10963 GCA_963628165.1 Paratractidigestivibacter sp.
CCTCAAGATCGCCGATCTCGAGCGCTTTGAAGAGAATGGCCGGTTCGATATCCAGCGGGAGAACCTTATAGAAAAGCTGATTCGGGAAGACCGCGCGCGGGCGGCCGTGGAGCGCCGTCGTGATATTGAAAAAGGTCTTCTTCAAGAAGCTTCCGCCCACGAGGGGGGACGCGGAGAACTTGTCGAAAGCGGGCGCGAGCCACCCTAAGAATTCGCGCGCGGCGTCGTCGCTTACGATCGAAATCTGATTCGCGTAACGTCCGACGCCGGGAATCGTCTTGTTGATCGCGCGTCCGTTGAGGACGCTTCCGGAGACGATTCGCGCGGGGCCCTCTTTGAGTTCGTCTACGCAGAGTTCGAGGACGTCGGCGCCTTGGCAGATTTTGACGAGGCGCGGGTTCTTGACCATCGGGCCGCTGAGGGAGACGATTCGTTCCGAGGGGTAGCGCCCTTTGACGAAGAGTTCGCCGATCGCGAGGACGTCTTGGTAGCCGATCGACCAGACGACGCGTCCGAGGCCGCAAGGATCAAGCTTCGCGATATGCGTTCCGACGAGCCCCGAAGGGTGCTTGCCGGTGAAGCGAACGACTTGGGCGTTGGGGGTCTTTTCGAGTTCGGCGATAAATTCGGGGGCGTATTCTTCCGCGCCGAGGCAGATCCACATCCTCTTGCCGCAGATCTTGGAGAGGACGCGCAGGCCGCTGACGAAATCGTCGCGGCGCGCGTCGACGATCTTCTTGGGATTCGGCGCATGCGGATTCGTGTCCGCGGCGTTTACGAAGAGCGCGTTCGGCGTGGAGTCGATCTTCGGAATTCTCGAGAACGGACGTGTTCGAAGCGCGGTCCACAATCCTGAGTCGACGAGACGGGCGCGCGTTTCCTTCTCGCAGAGGGAGAGAAGCTTGTCGGCGGGCGTCTGTTCGTAAGAGACGCTTTGGAGAGACGCCTCGCCGGGGTCTAGCTCGATCGTAAGACATTGGAAGACGCGTTGTTCGCCGCGACGGATTTCCCTCACGACGCCTGCGCCGGGCGCTACAAATTTCACGCCGGGATTCTTCTTGTCGAGAAAAAGAAGTTGGCCCGCAAGGACGCGTTCTCCTTCTTCAACGCAGATCGTCGGCTTCATGCCGACGTAATCGCCGCCGGTGATCGAGACGTGCCGTACGTCTTTCTTCTCCGGGACGCCGTTTTGATCGGGAGCTCCTGCGAGCCTCAAATCAAGACCTTGGGTAATGTGGATCGTTTTCATCGCGGCTATCCTCGCGGTAGGAATAGGGCGCGAGCTTGATCTCCCTACCGCATTAAAATACCGGCTGACGCGAAAGCGTCAGTCAAAAACAGCGTCGCGCGGCCTCTTCTCATTAAGCGGCGTCGCGCTAAACGTGTAGAACGACGCGTCGCGTCGCTCCGTTAAAATGTCTTTAATAATTCCTTGATTGTAAACCCTATTTTCCTTTGGTCTAGTAACGTCGTTAATTTCACCGCCATTTTAACGCGTCTATCGCGGGGTGAAAATGCGAAAGGCGACAGGGATTTTTCGCCCGTCGCCTTTTTTCGTCTAGACCTCCGTCCTTTTGCGGCGCCATCCTTGGCGTTCTTCGCGTCGCGGCTGCTTCTGCGGCGCGGGAAGAAGTCGAAACGAGCCCGCTCCGAACGCCTCTTCGATACGCGAGCGCAACTCGTTCGCTATCGTGAGTTTAAACTCGGGACAGCGGAAGTGCGCGCGCGTTCCCGTGCGCAATTCGAGCCAAATCTCAAGATCGCTTCCGCGCGCCGTTCCGTCTCGACCGTTCCGGTACGTGCGCAGGATGTCGTAGAGCGTCTTGACTCCCGTCGCCTCAAGGGTTTCTTCTTTCACGTAGATCGCGGCGCCGCGAGAAAGCTCCGCCGTTGCGTTTTCGTAAGGGATGATTTCGTCGACGAAGAAGGTTGTTTCGATTTCGTGTTCTCCTTCCTCGTTCTCCACCGCGGACTCCTTTTTATCGACGCGTCCGCGAAGGAAAACCACCGCGTCGGGGCGGATGAACTGACCGTACTTCGCGTACGCGTCCGCCCAGACGGCGCAACGCATCGTCGATTCGAGGTCTTCGAGTTGGAAGAACGCGAACGTGTTCGGACGCCCTGGACGGGGGTTGCGCGACGTCATGACTTTCACGTCGGAGATCGCGCCGCCGACCGTCGCCGCCGTGCGATTCGCCATCTCCGCAACCTGAACCGTCGGCGTCGCGAAAAGATTGAGCGATTCGCGGCAGTTCCCCAAGGGATGCGCCGTCACGTAATATCCGAGCGTTTCCTTTTCGTACGCCGCGCGCTCCTTTTCGCTCCATTCCTCGACGTCGGGGAGACCTTGCGTCGCCGCCGTCGGTTCCGACTCCAACTCTTCCGTTCCAAAGAGGCTTAGCTGCCCGCGTTCGCGGTCGAGCGCCGCCTGTTGCCCGCTTTTGAGCGCCTTGTCGACCGAAAGCATAAGCTGCGCGCGTTTCGCCCCGAAGCAATCGAACGCCCCGCACTTAATGAGCGCTTCGACCGTCGAACGACTTACGAGACGCGTGCTCACGCGGTTATAGAAGTCGAAGAGGTTCTTGAAGGGGCCTCCCTCTTCGCGCGCGCGCTCGATCTCCGCGACCGCGTCGTCCCCGCACGATTTGATCGCCGTGAGCCCGAAGTAGATCTTGCCGTCTTTGACTTTGTATTTCGCTCCGCAACTATTCACGCACGGGGGGACGACCTCGATTCCCATGCGTTTGCAGTCGTCGATATGTTCGACGGTTTTGTCGCGCTTGGTGAAGTTTCGTCCGGAAATGTCGCCGCAAAGGAGCGCCGCCATAAATTCGGCGGGGTAGTGCGCTTTGAGGTACGCCGTCGTGTATGCGACGTTGGCGTACGCTGTCGAGTGCGATTTGTTAAAACCGTACCCGGCGAATTTCTTAATGAGTTCGAAAAGCTCTTGCGCTTTTTCTTCGGTGAGTCTGTTCTCCTGCGCGCCCTTGATGAAGTCCGCGTTGAATTTCGCGATCTTGTCGTGCTTCTTCTTACTGATCGCTTTAATGCACGTGTAGGAGCTCGAGAGTGGGATTTTCCCGAGTTTGTTCAAGATGCGCATGATCTGCTCTTGGTAGACCATAACGCCGTTCGTCTCTTTGAGGACTTCTTCAAGGACGGGGTGAAGATACGTCGCTTCTTTGCGTCCGTGTTTGACGTCGACGTATTCGTCGATCATGCCCCCTTCGATCGGGCCCGGACGATAGAGGGCGAGAACGGCGATGATATCGCGGATATTGTCAGGTCGCATGCTCACGAGGAGTTTTCGGATCCCGGCGCTTTCAAGCTGGAAGACGCCCTTGGTTTCGCCGCGGCACAGGAGCGCGTACGTCGCTTCGTCGTCGCGCGGAAGGTTGTACGGGTCGACGTCTTTTCCAGTCGTTTCCTTGATGAGGCGGACGGAGTCGGCGAGGATCGTCAGGTTTCGCAGGCCGAGGAAGTCCATTTTGAGAAGCCCTGCCTTTTCGACCTCCGCGCCTTGCCACTGCGTAACGACGTCCGTTTTTCCGGCGAGCTTTTGGATCGGCACGAATTCGGTGAGATCGCGTTGCGCGATGATGACGCCGCACGCGTGCGTTCCGGCGCTTCGGGCCAGCCCTTCCGTTTTGCGCGCGTAGTCGACGAGCTCGCGAACGTCCGGGTTTTCTTCGTACATTTTGACGAGTTCCGGACTCTGATCGAACGCCTTTTTGAGGGTCATTTTCGGAGCGGCGGGAACGAGTTTGGCGACTTCGTTGACGAGCGCGAGGGGCACGCCGAGAGCGCGTCCGCAGTCGCGAATCGCGAGTTTTGCCGCCATCGTGCCGAAAACGCCCAGCTGCGCGACTTTTTCGGGACCGTAGTGTTCCTTGACGTAGTCGATGATTTCGCCGCGGCGGCTCTGCTCGAAGTCGATATCGATATCGGGCGCTTCGAGGCGGTTTTCGTCGAGGAAACGTTCGAAGAGGAGGTCAAACTCTAGAGGGCAGACGTGCGAAAGATTTAACGCGTAACAGACGAGCGCGCCTACGCCGCTACCACGTGCCGTGCGGTGAATGCCGCGCGCTTCCGCTTCGCGCACGAAGTCCCAAACGATGAGGAAGTAGTTCGGGAAACCGAGTTTGCTGATGACCCCCAATTCGCGATTCAGACGCGCCATGACCTCTTCGGAGAGCTCCCCGTTGACAAGGCGTTTCGGATTATTCGCGTAACGTCTCTTGAGCCCTTCGATGCAGAGTTTGCGAAGATATTCGTCGGAAGAGAGCCCGTCGGGGGGCGTGAAGATCGGGAAGAAGCGTTTTCCAAGCTCGAGATTCAGTTCGCAGCGGTTGGCGATTTCCACCGTCCGCCACACCGCGTCGGGGTCTTGCGGGATCGCGTCGAGCATCTCTTGACCGCTTTTGAGATAGAATTCCGAAGAATCCATGCGCATGCGGTTCGCGTCGGTGCGCATCTTGCCCGTGTTGATGCACAGCACAAGGTCTTGCGCGTCCGAATCTTCGTGCAAAACGTAATGCACGTCGTTCGTCGCGACCGTCGGAATCTCGAGTTCTTTCGCGAGTTGAAGCTCTTTTTCCAGCGGTATTTGCTGATCGTAGAGCCCGTGATTCTGCAATTCCATGTAATAACGGTCGCCGAAAAGCTCCTTGTGCCAAAGGGCGACGCGTTTCGCCTTCTCGTACGATTCCGAAGAGCCGCGCCCCTCTTTAAGAGTGCGCGCGACCTCTCCTGAAAGGCACCCGCTCAAGCAGATGATCCCTTCGTGATATTTGCGCAGGAGCTCTCGGTCGATGCGCGGCTTGTAGTAAAACCCTTCCAGGAACGCGATCGACGAAAGCTTGAGAAGATTCTTATATCCCTGCTCGTTCATCGCCAGCAGGGTGAGGTGATACATCGTCTTGTCGTTCTTTTCAAAGCGCGAACCGGGCGCTACGTACGCCTCGTAACCGATAATCGGCTTGATTCCCGCGTCGAGCGCCTTCTGATAAAATTCGAGACTCCCGTATAAATTCCCGTGGTCGGTTATCGCAAGCGCGGGCATTTCGAGCTCCTTCGCGCGCGCGATGAGGGCGTCGAGTTTGCCGATCCCGTCGAGGAGGGAGTAGTGGGAGTGGGTGTGAAGGTGGACGAAGGGAATCGCGCCCGAGGCGGTCGGTTGACGGAGATTCGCGGGGGCTGGGGCTTCCTCTGGCGAAGGCGCGTTCGCGTCGTCGACTCCGGAGGAACCTTCGGAGGATTCTTCTTCGAGATCGTCTTCTTCCTCTTCTTCAAGTTCTTCGATAAAACCGTCTAAACCTTGGAGTTTATCTTCGCTCATGTCGCCGCCGCAGGGTTGGTTAGTGATAGTTGGTAGGAGAAACCATTGACGTTTTTTATTATAACTCAGGGGTGCGCATTTCAAGGGAGACGGATTGAAGGAGGGGAGAGGGTATTTGACTAATCGTTTTAATAGCAAGGACTGGTATAATTGTCTTTTCTTACGCGTTGGGGAGGAATTTTTTCAAATTCAACGAAAAGAATAGAAATTTTTCTTGCGATTCAATTGGAGAAGATTAAAATTTTTAGAAGGAACGTTAGGAAAACGCCCTGATTTGAGGCTTGAAAAAGCGAGAAGCGGGCGATTTTGGCAGTTGCGTCGAATAGGCGCGCGTTAAGCGTTGAAACGTTTGAGAAAGACATTTCCGCCCGGAAATACCGATTAAAAGGGTCGTTACGGCGTCGGCGCGGCCTTTTAAGGTTTGTTTATTCGCTTGGTCGATATAGACGGTTGAAAGAACGTTTCTTTCCTGATATAAAAGAACACTAAATATGGCTAAACGCGGCGACGCGCTTAGCGGAAGCGACGACGATAGAACGATCGCGCGGCGAGCGCGAGTCCTGACCCGCGCGGTTGCGTCGCGTTTCAACTCATCGGTTTGTAGATTTTCGGAGAAGAGGATCATAAGAATGAAAAAGCGCCTTTTCAAACTATTGCCCGCCGCGGCGATCGCGCTAACGGCTATCGTTAGCCAGTCGGCGGTCCAAGGGGCGGAGTCTGACGTCCCTGTGGAGTCCTATCAGTTGAGCGACGGTTCGAATTGTTTTCTGGTTCCGCTCCAGGCCGACTCGATTGAGTCGGAATCAGAGTATGTCGACGTCGTCGCGCTGGTCGACTTCTCCGCGGCGCAGCTCAGTTCGAGCGTGCGTCAAGCGTCGCAGGACGCGCTTTATTCTCTCGTCGAGAATCTTCCGAAAAACGCGCGCGTTCAGATCTACGCGGTCTCTAACGAAACCGAACCCGTCACCGACGGATTCCTTTCCGTCGATTCCGCCGAGCTCCAGAAGGCGATCGCTGGTTTGAAGACGCGCGACGCTCTCGGCGCCGCCGATCTACAGAAATCCTTCACCGTTGCCGCCGACTCCTTCGATTACAACGAGAGCGCCGATCGCTCCATCGTTTTCGTTGGTCGCGGCGTCAGCACCGGCGCGCCCTTCAACGCGGAAGACTTTAACGAAACCGCGTCGATGTTAGTCGAGTCGCGCGTCCCGGTCAGCTGCTACGGCGTCGGCGCGGTCGTGAATACCGACATTCTCGGCGCCTTGGCGAACCGTACCGGCGGATACCTCGTCGAACGCGACGCGGACGCTAAGACCGCGGGCGAAACTCTCGCCGCCGCCGTCTCCGTCCCCGTCTTCTTTCCCGAAGAAACGGAAGTCAAACTTGGCGACGCCACCGTTTATCCGAATCCTCTTCCCCCGATCCGTAGCGACCGCGAAACCTATTTGATCGGCTCCGCTGCCGACGCCTTGCAGGCTGGAACGATCTCTATCCCGGTCGTCCTCTCCGATGGTCGCGAAGCCGACGTTGAATGGACTCTCGCTCCTCAAGCGCCGAGCAAGTCGAATCAGTACCTTTATCAGCTCGTTCAGAGCGCCTCTAAAGACGGCGGCGCCACTCTCCCGATCGCGGGTCGCGACGTCTTGACCGATTACCAAGTTGCGATTAGCGAGTCGATCGATCAGACCCTTGAACTCGCCGAACAAGCGGCGAATCGTGGTGAATCCGCCGTGGCCGCGCGCCTTTCCGGCCTCGTTCAGGAAGAATTCAACGACGAGTTCGTCCTTGGCGAAGAACCCGTCGCCGAAGCGACTCCCGCTCCTACTCCCGCCGCTTCGAAAACTGTCGATCCCTCGACCGACGCCCTCTTTGATGAAGCGAAAGCGAAGGTTCGCGTCGGCGAACAGGCCGGGCTCCTCGAAGCTTCTCAAGCGAACGTCGCCGTCTTGACGCAGCAACTCAAAACGCACGTCAACGTCGTGACCTCCGAAGCGCGCAAGCTCGCTAAGACCGATCCCGACGGCGCTCTCCAAGACGTCAAATTGGCGATCAACAGCATTAAGAACGACACGATTCTTTCTCCCGCCGATCGTCAGGTTCTCTTGAGCGATCTCGCCGCCACGGGCGAATTCATCAAGGCCGCCGCGGAGCAGAAGGCTGTTCGCGACTACGCCGCGCAGCAGAATATCGCGGTCGTCGAAAGCCAGAATAAAGCGCGCGCCGCCGCTCTCGCGAATCAGACGAGAGTCGTCGAAATCATGAAGCGCTTTGAAGCGCTTGTCAAAGAGAGCAAGTTCGTTCTCGCCGCGGAAGCCGCGAGGGCCGCCGCCGAGATCTCCCCGAACAACGCGCTCCCGACTCAGGCTCGAAACGTCGCCTTTTTGGCCGACGCTTATTCCGAAAATCAGTATCTCCGCATCTGGCGTCAGAAGAAACTTCTCGACACCCTCATGTCCGTTGAACGCGCTCACGTTCCGGTCAGCGACGAACCGCCTATAACCTATCCTGATCCCGAAGTTTGGAACAACCTCACCAAAGTTCGTCGAGAAAAATACGGTCAGACGAACCTCACCGGTTCCGCGGAAGAGCAACGCATCGCGAAAGCGCTTAATGTCAAAGTCGACGTCAACGGCGGTCCCGACGCTGATCTGACCCTCGAAGACTGGATCGAAGATATTAAACGTCAGCTCCGTGAAGAAGGTCAAGACATTAACATCGTCTTCGACTCTCTTAATATGGAAGAAACCGCGGGTCCCGCGTCCGCGCTTAATATCAACGAACAGCTGGCGAATATTACGCTCCGCAAAGCGTTGAAGATCGTCCTTCGTCCTCACGAGCTCGACTTCTGCATCCTCGACGACGCGCTTTATATCACGACGCAGGATGAGATCAAGAATAATCCCGACATCTCGACGTCGCTCCAACTCTACGGCGTAGGCGACCTTATCATGCAACCTAACCAGATGGGCGCCTACGGCGGAACCCAGATGGGCGGCGGTAATAACAACAACCGCGGCGGCATGGGCGGCGGTATGGGCGGCTTCGGCGGCGGCATGGGCGGCTTCGGCGGCGGAGGAGGTATGTTCTCCATCCCGCAGGCTCCGAAACCAGCGACCCCCGCGATCGGCGCCAATGCCAATAACGCGAACGACGCGATCCTCCAGAATTTCCTTGACGTCCCCGCGAACGCCGGCGAAGGTCTCTTCTCCGTTCCCGCCGAGCCCGTCGCGAAGAAAACCTCCAAGACCGCTCCTAAAGCGACCGGTTCTCTCGCTCAGGCTCCCGTTGATCTCAACGCGAAATGGGACGCTTGGTTCGCCGCTAACGCACCGAAAGCCGACGCGGATCAAAACGCTCGCGATCAGTTTTCCAGCTCTCTCGTCCTCCAGACGCAGAAGCTCATGAATTCCGACCCCGCGTCCGCGGTCGCGTTCCTCCGTTCCGCGCTCCGTAACGATTGCGCCTCCGAATGGATGTACGAAGCTCTTGCCGCCGCGCTTATCAAGTCGGACGCGCCTCAGAGCGAAGTCGAAAAAGCGATCCTTTCCATCGCCGATTTCAATAACGATCCTCTCGTGATCATGGGCCTCGCCGCCTACCTCGAAAAGGTCGGCTCTCGCGAACGCGCTCTCAAGATCTATCGCGATATCTCTCGCGTCGCTCCGACTCGTCCCGAACCTTATGTCCGCGGTCTCGCCCTCTCTCGCGAACTTAACGACGAAGAAGCCCTTAAGTGGGTCGCCCTCGGAGCCGCGTCGATCGTCTGGGACGGCAAGCTCGTCGAAGACGTCCAGAAACCTTGCGAAGAAATCGCCCTCGATCTTATCGACACGATGAAGGCCGAAGGCCGCGACTCCGAGGCCGCCGAGTTCGAAAAGCAACTCGCTGAAGCTTCCGTTCGCGACGTCTTCGTCGAAATCTCCTGGTCCGGCGACGCCGAGCTCGACCTTTCCGTTCAGGAACCCACCAACGCCGTCTGCTGGTTCGCTCAGAAGCGTACCGCCGCGGGTGGGGTCCTTTCCGACGAGCCGATCAATCTGCGCAAATCCTACGATGAAAATCGCAAGGGCGTCCGTACTCGCGCTTACGTCTGCCCGATGGGGTTCAGCGGCGAATACAATTTCCTTGTTTCCAAGTCCTGGGGCGAAGTCGCTCAGAACAAAGTCACCGTCAAGATCATGACGAACGTTGGTACTGAGAAAGAACACTCCGACGTCCAAGTCTTCACGATGGACAACGACGAAGCGCTCTTCTCCGTCGATCTCGTCGAAGGTCGCCGTAGCGAAGAGCTCAAAGAAGAGCTCCTCACCGCTTCCGCGATGATGAACCAACTTCAGATTCGCAATTCAGACGAGCTCATGAGACTCGCCAACGCTTACAAGAGCAATCAGGCTCGCAATGAAGCTCGCGCGTCGAACGCCCTCCAGTCCAAGGCGAACGAGTACGTCTCTTCCTACAAACAGGAGGAAGCGAATACGGAAGTCAAGGGAGACGGCGCTCCTCAAATCGCGTATGTCACTCCTGATCCCGGTTACTACCCCGTGATCGATTACCTCGATCTGGGCGCCGGTTTCTCGACCTCCGCAGGTATCTCCGGCGATCGTCGCTACGTCCTCGTCGCTCCGATGCCGAACTTCTCGCAACTCATCAAGATGTTCACCTATAACTCCGGCGACGGTAGCTCGGGTAGCGGAAGTAGCGGTAACAATAACAACAACAATAATAATAACAATAATAACAACAATAACAACAACAACCGAAATAACAACAATAATAACAACAACCGAAATAACAACAATAATAACAACAGCAACCGAAATAACAACAACAGTAACAACAACTGGTGATCGTTGTTTTAGGAGTTGTTAAAAATTCTTGCGGATGAAAATGAAGCTCCTCTATCTCTTGGTAGGGGAGCTTTTTATTTGCGTCGCGTTTCCTTTTCCCCTGTAAATCTCCTTGTAAGGGACGCCTTTTCCTTCCCTCTCTTTTCGTCAAAGGCCTTGACGCCGCCGCTACAAAATAGGAGTAAACGGCGACGTGATAGGGAAGCGCGGTTCGTGAAGCCATGAATCTATGAATCAACGCGTTCGCTCCCATGACTTCTAACGCGCGATACTTCCTTGCCGTTCCTTCGCCGCATTTGTCTCTTTCGTAATTTGTCGACGTGCGTTAAACGCGTTCATTCGCAGGGAATTTACGCGGCGCAACCTTGCGTGTTCGTTAAAAAGAAGCGTCGACAATCGACATAAACGACCTCTTTTCGCGCGATTCCTTCACGACCGCGTCCTGTCAGTCTATAAAAAAAACCGCCTCGAGGGAGACGGTCTTTTAGAATCTCGAAATTCAAATTAGCGCGTTAAGTAGTAGAGAAGCGTGGCGCTTCCGACGCTCGAGAGCCCGACGGCGAGCTCGAAAGGGAAGAGCTTGAAGCGATCCTTGAACGCGAGGAAGACCGCCGCCGCCGTCGCATGGAAGTACGACCCGTGGGGAAGGGAATCGAACGCCGCCGCCCCCGAGTTAATCATCGCCCCTGCGGAGAGGGAGTCGACGTGCGCGTCTTCCAATATCGTATGGAACGTCTGCGACGCGATCGTCGCGCCAGCCGTCGTCGATCCCGTCGCC
>CAVGEG010000099.1:0-10562 GCA_963628165.1 Paratractidigestivibacter sp.
GGCGTCAATATCGAGACGCAAGACGAATATCGTCGTTCATCCCTCCTCGACGTTCTCGTCGCCAACTTCGCCAGACTCGAAGAATCCGCGCGAAGTCTCGAGGAATTCTCGAAGATCGTCCAGCCCGAACTCGCAAGGGAATGGGAACAGATTCGATACGCCGCGTATACCTTAGAAAAGATCGCTTACCAGTCCGCGTCCTCCTTCGGTCTCGATTCCTCCTCCACCGACGACGAGCCCGTCGCGACGCCTCCCCTTCCCAAAGACGACGAAACGCCTCGATTCGCGGAAGAAGAAGCGTTCGAGCCCAACGCAGACGCGACGCAATCGCAACCTCAGTCTCAACCGCAAAAAGAAACGCAACCCGAGCCTGAGGACGATTCCGACGCCGAGTCCGAATCCGACAAAACGCCCAAGACGGAAGAGGAGCCCGCGCGTACCCCCGAGGAGAAGAACGTCGCGCAAAACGTCGCCGAGTCGATTCTGCGCAATAAGGGCAATCTCCGCGCGGCGCGGCGCGCCAAACTCGCGCGCTCCCCCCTTTTCGTGCAAATGACGCGCGATCTCCCGACGCGCGAACTCGACGCCCTCCTGCGCTCGCGCGTCGACGCCTTCGAGCTGTGCTACTTCGCCGACTCCGACGCGCGACGCGCCGAACTTACCGAATCCTTCCTGCGTCAATGGTTCGTCGCTTATCCGAACGCGACGCGATCGATCGACGATCGTCCCCTCCTCTTCTCCCGCGACACAAGCCTCTGGGGAGAAGCGCTCGACGGATGGGTCGTCCCTGCGCAGGCGGCGTACGAAGCGCGTCGCGTCGTCGGCAAGGACGCGCTGGTAGGCGTCGGCGTCTCGAATCGCGACGACGTCCTCGCCGCGATCGAAGCGTGGAACGCCGGGCTGATCGACTTCATCGAAGTCGGACCCGTCTTTAACGGCTCCGAAGGCGCCCAAGGGTACGAGTTCCTCCGCGCGTTCCTCAACGTCTTCGAAGACGCGCCTCCCATGCCGATCATCGCGTACGGGGGGATCGACGAACAGAACTGCCACGCCGTCTTCGACGCGGGGGTCGAACGCCTCGCGGTCTCCGATCCGATCTTGACGGCGCCGGACAAACCCGCCGCTGTCGCGGGATTCCACTCCTATTTCGAAGAATAATCGCTCCTCTTTTCGCGCGCCGCGCTGTCTCCAACGCGACGCGTTTTTCTTTTCGCCCCCTCTTACCTCTTTCTGCGCGTCGACTTATTTCTTTGGCGATTGACCTTGTAATATTTTAGGAAAATGATTATCTCTACGTAAATAAGCGCTTTGCGCGCTTGGAAAGTTCGGACTCGACCGAACTCTTCGGCTACGGATGGCCGAAACGCAACGACAGGACGTCAATAGGTTTAACGATGGATAGTCATCAACGATCAGAAAAAAGACCACGGGCGACGACGCTTTTTTGCGTCGCGGCGCTCGCGCTAGCCGCGATTCCCACGACGACGCTCGGCTACGGTTACGACTCGCCTGACATTCTCTATTCTTCTAAAACAGTCGATCAACAATATTCCTCCGCCTACACGACGGCGGAAGACGATATTCCCGATTTCAATTCCCCGAACTCGCTCGTTTCCGACGGTAACGACTACGGCTACTACGCCGCGCCGTCGTCTCCGGAATTCGGTTCCGACACGTGGCTCGACCGACATTACGCCGCGATCTACAATACAGACGCGAAACGCCTCTCCGAAGGGAACGGCGCGACGTCTGGACTCGGCGCGGGGCCAAAGAAACATCAGTCGGTCGATATTTTCGGACTCCCCGTCGAGTCGAACGTCAAGGACGGCGACTCCTTCTACGAACGATGGATCGAATCGGACTCCCCCCCCGATACTTGGGAAGCGCAGGTCTTGCCCGTCGGGCTCATGTATCCGTCGTACCTTGCGGGGCGTAAAGAACCGCGTCTGCAAAGCATCGTCACGTACGACGAAGATTACGGGACGCTCTGGGACATCATCCTCGGAGGACGCGCGCCGATCTTCCGTTACGGCACGAAGAATATCACGAACCCCGAAGGATGGGAGCTCGAACTCGAAGGCGCCGCGCTTCTGCGACTCGACTGGGAGCGCCAACGCAACCTCGCGGGAACCGACTATCGCGCGGGGATTCCCCTTGTGTATGGAACGAAGCTCTGGCAGTTCAAGACGGGGTATTACCACGTCAGCTCGCATATCGGAGACAACTACCTGTTAGACCATTTCCGCCAGCGCCGCCATTATGTCCGCGACTCGATCATGTGCGGCTTCTCGCTGCGCCCGACGGACGAAACGCGCCTTTACGCGGAGGTCGACTGGGCGTTCCATACGGGGGAAACGACGGATCCTTTCGAGTTGCAGTTCGGGGTGGAGTACACGCCCCCCTTTGATCCTCGCGCGTCGACTTGGCAATGCCGCCCCTTCCTCGCGTCGCACGCGCATCTCTACGAAGAGCGCGATTTCGGCGGATACTGGGCGACTCAAACCGGCGTTCAATGGCGCGGCCCAACGAACTCGCTCCTGCGTCTGGGCGTCGAGTTCTTCGTCGGCGGCGACGACCTCTACCAGTTCCACACGACTTACCAGAAAAAAATCGGCGGCGGCATTTGGTACGACTTCTGATCCTACCCCCCTCTTCCCGCTCGCTCAATATTCGCGTCAGGCGCGATTTTGAATAGAAAAAGCTTTGCGCTATGAAAAAAATTCTCATTTCGCTCGCCAACTCCACCGTCTTGTGGGGTTTAGTGACGACCTTCGCCTATTACTACGCCATCCACTCCGGAACGATCGCCAACGAAACGATCGTCCGCTACAGCACGGGACACCCCGTGGAGTACGCGACGCTCGCGATGTTCTGGATCGGCGTCTGGGATCTTGGCTTGAAACTCTTCAAGTCGCGTCGAGAACGTCGCGAGCTCAAGAGAGGGCTCCTCTTCCCTCCCAAGTCGTCGGAGAAGGAGCCGATCTCCCGAACGCCCGACTATGAGAAGGCGATCGCCAAGGCGCGCGAGATCCGCGGGGACTCCCCCTACTTAGCGCGAATCGCAAGCGCGCTCGACTTCCTCAAACTCGGCGGCTCCCCCGACGACCTCGATCTCGAGTTGCGCCGCCTCGCCGACGACGCCTACGACGAACGCGACTCCGAATACGGCATGACCCGCGCGTTCATCTGGGCGATCCCGATCCTCGGGTTCCTCGGCACCGTTTTGGGTATCACCATCGCGCTCGGCAGCCTCGACTTAACGCAAATCGAATCGACAAGCGAAAAGCTCGCGGGCGGTCTGAAAGTGGCGTTCGACACGACCGCGCTCGCCCTCTCCCTCGTCTTCGTCCTCTACTTCATGCAGTTCCTCTCGCGTCGCCAAGACGCGGTGATCGCGCGTCTCGTCTCTAAGATGGCGGACGCGGAGCTCAGGGGACGCTTCTACGACGAACGTCTCGCGGAACGCGGAGCCGACGCGCTCGATCCGGCAGCCCGCGTTCTCCTCAACGCCCTCGCCGAAACATTCGAAGAATGCGCCGCGCGTCAAACGAACGCGATCTCTCAGTCGATGGAAGGCGTCGCCGACCGAATCGGAAACGCGCTCGACTCGCGACTTGCGCAAGGCGCAGGACAGTGGTCGCAGACCCTCGCCGACGCTCAGCGGCGATTCGTCGAAGACTCTGTACGCCCTGCGCTCGACGAAACCGCGCGGCGCGCCAGCCGCTTCGACGCCCTCGAAGAGAAGGTCGGACAGGAGATCGAAGCGCTCCGACAAACGCTCCGCGCGTGCGCCGACGTCGCCTCCCTCGAAGACAGACTCGCCGGTTCCCTCGAAAAGCTCGCGCAAGTCGCCGAATTCGAAAAAACGCTCAGCAACCTCTCCGCGACGGTCTGCATGCTCAACTCGAAGATCGCGAACCTCAACGTCTCGCCGACCCTATCAATCGACGAAGCGCGGCGCGCGTCTAAACGCTCCGAAACCCTCGCCGCGATCCGCGCGCTCGACGACGTCGCCAAAACTCCGGCCCGCGTTAAGGAACCCGAACCCGCCGCGACCGTCGCGCCCGACGACGCCTCGCCCGTCGACCACGCGCCGCAACTCCCCGAGCCCCTATCCGTCGTCGACCAAGAGCCCGACGCGACGCCCGCGACGATCGAGCCGACGACCTATCCCCTCAAACCGTCGATCTTCGACGACGCCGACGACTTAAACCTCCCCGAAGCGCCTGATCTCGAAGCGTTCCAGGCGGAGCTTGAATCGCGCGACGCGTCGCTTCTCGCCGCGCAGGCGCCCGACGACGCCGTCGACGTCCTCGTCTCCGACGCGGTCGACGAAACCGTCGAAACTCCGACGAAGAAACGCGCGCGCGCTACGTCGACCTCCGCGCGCTCCCGCGCGTTGCTCGGTAAGAAAAAACGCTCCGCTTAATCGTCCTTTCATTCCCCTTTTCCCTTAACGTTCCGCCAATCGCTGGATTAAGTTCGCCCAATGTCCTCGTCACGCTCGCGCGCCGCCGCTGAAGACGCCTTTTCGCTCTTTCCGTTCCTTGCCGTGCTCCTCTGCACGATGGGAACGCTTTCGCTCGTCTTCGTGCTCGTCGCGCGAAAAACGAGCGACGAGCCGACGCCTGAGGACGACGTCGCCGCCGCGGTCGTTACCTTCGACGAAAGCGCCGCGACGAACGGACACGAACCAAGCGGAGCGATCGTCGACGCGCAGTCTCTCGCAAGCGCCCTCAACGGCGGACTCCCGACCGACGCCGCGACGCCCCTCTCCGAATATGAACGCGCCCTCGAAAAGACGGGGGACGCCTCTCTCGAAGACGTGCGGAGCGAAAAAGAAAATCTCGATTGGCTCCTCTCCGAACTCTCCGACATGCGCGAAACCGCGCAGAAGAATCTCGCCGAACAGCGCGCGCGACTCGCCAACGCGGAGGCCGCGATTGCGCAACTTCGCACGGAAGCGCAGGCCGCTCAGGTCAAATACGAAGCCCTCGTCAATAGCGGCGAAAGCGAAGGGATCGACGAACTCAAAGCGCGTCTCCAGAGCGTCGATTGCGAGATCGAAAAGCTCATGGAAGAGGCCGAAAAACTCCGCGAAGAGAACGCCAACGCCAAACGTTCCTACGCCATCGTCCCCTATCAAGGGAAGAAAGGCACCTTCCGTCGCCCGATCTTCGTCGAATGCAATGCGGAGGGCGTCTTCATTGAGCCCGAGGGAATTAAGTTTGACGACCGCGATTTTCTCCTCGCGCAATATCCCGGCAACCCGTTCGACGCGGCGCTTCGCGCGGTCGCGCATCGCTATCTTGTCACCGGAGGTCAGAAGACGACGTCGGGAGACGCGGTCGATCCGTATCCTCTCATCATCGTGCGCCCGAGCGGGGCGGAGCGTTTCTACGCGGCGATCGCGGCGCTGGCGTCGTGGGGCGAGCTCTACGGTTACGAATTCGTCGACGAAGATCAGGTTCTCGAATATCCTCAGCCGGATCCGCTATTAGCGCAAGCGGCGCAGGAGCAGGCGCAAATCGCGCGAGATCGAATGCAGGCGCAGCTCGCGGCGGCGCTCTCGGCGCGAAACGCGCAGATCGTGGCGTTCGAACGGTCTAAACGCAATGCGAGCGCGTACGGCGGCGGCAACGCCGGGCCGCAAACGGAACTTCAAACGCGTCTTGGCTCAAACGTGCGCCTAGGGGTCGCGCGTCCCGATCTCACCGATCAGGCGATACGCGGTTTGTCGGGCGCGGCGCTACCCTCCGGCGCGGGCTCCTCAACGGGGTCGGTCGCAGGGTCGGGCGTAAGCTCAGGCGCGAAGGTCGCGGTCGCGACGCCGGGTTTGGGCGGCGGCGGACTGGACGGAATCGGCGGGCTTGGCGCGGGGGGCAATTTCTCCAGCGCGGCGACGACGGCGGCGGACGGAACCTTCGCGCCTGGCGCGAGTGCGGAACTTGGCGGGGAAACGGCTCCCGTCGTTCCCTATACGGGGGCGTACGCGCAGAACGTCGTCTCCGGAGTCGACGAAGGGTTGGGAGCGGGAGAGCCGGGAACGGACGGCGCGGGAACGCAGAGCGCGAACGGATCGAACGCGCTCGGCGGCGACGCTTCTCAAGGGGGCGTCCAGAGTCTTTACGTCGGCAACGCGGCGGCGAGCGGTCAAGAAAGCGCTCTTGCAAACGCGTTCCCCGACGAAAACGCCGCGCCTCTGTATATGAAGAATTTCATCGGCTCGCCGGACGCCGCGAACTCGACCGTCGCATCCCAGCAAGATCTCGCGAAGACGCTCGGCAACAGCGCCGTCGCGACGGGCGCGCAAGGAACGGAAACGGACGGAGATCAGGTCGCGAACGCGCCGAACGCCGCGCAAGGCGCACAGGAAATTCCGAACGTCTTTGACAAGACGGTCGACCTCTCCAAACAGGAAGAAACGAAGGCCGAGCCGCCTGTCGACGACACGCCGAAAGAGGCGTTTCTCGTGTCGCACGAACTCACGCGCACAGCGACGCGCGGAAACGAACGCGCCGTCAGCGTCGTGTGCACGAACAAAGGGTTCCTCTTCCCGAAACAACCGGGTCTGCGCAGAGAAGTCCTCGTCAAATACGACGCGGAGGATCGCGACGCGCAGCTTCTCGACGCCATAACCCTCTGCGTCAAAAGATGGGGCTTGGCGGGGCGCAACATGTATTGGGCGCCATACGTCAAAGCGAGTAGCGACAAGGGAATGGAAACGCGCCTCAACGACCTTCAGGCCTTCTGTAAAAAACAAGGGCTAACATTAAAATAATCGCGCAAGACGTGAAGAACTATAAGACCGCGTCATTGGGAAGCTTCGTCACAAAAAACATCTTGACTTAAAAAGAAATCTTCAGAGTAATCCAAACAAGCGATACGGCGCGGGGCTATTTTTTCATAAAGAACAAATAAAAAGCTCCGGATGTCTATTCATATCGCCATTTCCTAATTAAAATTGACTGAACTTGTGGTCTTTGGGTTTTGTATTCTGAGGACTTTTTGAAAGGGAACGAAATAGAAGCGTAGTTCAGCTACCTGCCCATCCCCCCCTGGGACTTCTTTTTACGCGATCCGACGGTCGCGCGTCTCCTCTTTCGAAACTGGAACGATCTTAGACGCGTTGTTGCGTTTCAAGAGCGCCCCAGGTTTGGTTAATCGCAGTGAAGTTGTTAAAACTTGCCTTTTTGCTACACAGGTAGATATATGGCGAATCACGAGGAAGACGTTCGAAGGTTTACTAAGATCGGAGAACTCCGCTACCGTCTATGTAACGACACTGAAGGAAGTTGCGACGACGGCAACGGTCGCTTTCTGCCCGATATTGTCGAGGAACAATTTCACGGGAACCCCTGGGAGACCAAGCAAGAAATACAGTATCTTGAAGAGAGTTGCGCGTGGGAGGAGGCTCCGGAGAAGACTGTCGCCGAAATTCTAGGCGGGAGACTTTCGCTCGTCAACATGTCCGAGTCGAGCGACGCGGAAGTTAAGAATTCTCTCCAGAAAATTCTCCTTCTCCTCAAAAAACACGGAGTCGAAATCGAATGCGTCAAAGGACGCCGATGCGACGAACTTTCGGGAGCCCCCGTTCTCTTCCTTCAAACCAAAGAACTCTCGACATGTAAACACGGAGAATCTATGTTCTCCCAGACCAAAACGCAGGTCGTCTCTCCCGAAACTCAAGTCGCCGTCAAATTGACCCCGTCGACCTTCAAAGTTCTCTCTCCCGAAGAAATTCGCAGGATGTATTCTCAAATCATCAACGATATTCTCCCCGCGCGTATGAAAGACATGAACGGTTTGGACAACCCCGTTCAAACCTGGCTCGTCGATCTCGGGTTATGAGCGTCTCTCCCTTGAGAGTCGGCGCCCCTTCGCCCAATAAAAAAACCGCCTCGCGAATACTCGTCGGGGCGGTTTTCACATTTTAGGAGTGTCTATAGTATGGTACGCGGAAAAGGACGCGTAGTTTCAGAAATTTCCTAAAAATTAAAAAATCTTCGCGCTTTACGTCCCTTTTCAAAATCTTAACGAGTCGCATCCTCGCGAACGACTCTCAGCCCGACGTCGCGGAGCTTGAAGTAGTCGGGAAACGCGCGATACGACGAGCGCCCTGCGTTCTTCGCGGGGGTCGTCCACGAACCGCCGAACGCGACCTTCTTGGGCGTTCGCGTCGATTTCAGAACCTCTCCCGACGCGGAGTCGTACTCTTCGCGCGTCTCAATCTCTTCCGCGCTCGTCCATTCCGCGACGTTCCCTTGCGCGTCGTAGAGCCCAAATTGATTGGGACGATACGACGCGACGGGTGCGCTCACGCGCGCGCGATCGTCAACCGTCCAGTCGCAGGGACGCCACGCGGGAAGCGTCGCTACGCGCCCCACCCATCCGAAAGGAGAGATTAGCGCGTAGCTCGAATCCGCCAAATTTTCGGCGTGGGAGTAGTCGTCCCCCAGTTCGCCGAACCAGAATGGCGCGGTCGCGCTCGCCGTCGCGAAATACCGCGCTTCCTCGAGGGTCGGCAAGCGGTAATGATCGCCCGTCTTCTCCGAAAGCCATTCGCAGAACGCGTTCGCGTCCTTCCACGAGACGCGGACGACAGGCTGACGCGCCGTCGAAAGGAGCCAGCCGCGTTCGCCGGGGCTGAACTGAATGAAGTCGGCGTACTCGATTCCCGCGTCGAAATCAGGGTCAAAGACGCGATATTGTTCGTTCGTGATCTCCGTCGTCCCGACGCTGAGATTCAGGCCGGGGATCGCGATTAGCTCGAGATCGACCGAATCGTCCAGCGCGACCCTTTGCGCGCTTCCTTTTCCGTCGGACGCCGAGACCTCGTTCACGGCTAGAGGCGTCTCGGGGCGCAACGTGCGAGAGAAACGCGTTCGAATCGTCGTCTCCGGCACGGGAGTCGGCGCCGCGTCCTTCTCGTCAAAGGTCGGCGCGTCGTCTTGCGGAGAATCAGGAGTCGCGTAGAGGGAACGCAACTCTTCGCGTCGACGCCACTGGGAGTCGACAAGCGCGGGGTTGTCGAAGCGTAGCGCGTCTCCCCAGTTCCCGACGTACGGGGAGTTGAGATCGATCCATGCGTAGAGGGTTCGCCATGAGTCGGGATCGAGTTCGACGCCGAAATGTCCCTTTTCAAGGAGTTGAACGAGAGGCTGAAGCTGGGCGTTGAATTCGTAGGGGAGGTGCGGCGCCATCTGACTCTCTTTCGTTAAGACGTAGAGTTGACGACGGAGCTGATAGTACGAGTTCGAAATCAACGATTTGACGGCGATGTAGTTCCCATTTTCGAGGGGCGCGACGGGAGCGTCCTTCGTTAAGAAGGGAAGTCTGCCGATCTCGAAGACTTCGCCGGGTCGTTTTTCTTTATCCCAAACCTTGTCGTCGACGACGCCGTCTTGTACGAGCTTCTTCACCGCGGGGCTGTCGGCGCAATGGCATTCCACGCAATATCGATCGAGAATCGGCTGAATCTCGCGTTCAAAGGAGAATCCGCGCGTCGAGCCGCGGAAAGGTTTGATCGCGTTCGGCGACGTCTGCGACGCGACGGAACGCGGCGCGACCGGAGACGTCGATCCTTGCGGTTCATGACATCCGACGCAAGAGACCGTTTCGCCGGGGAGCGCGGTAATCCAACTGCGCATAATCTGCATCGAGCGTCCTTCTTCGTCGAGGGGCTGCAGGGAAATCGGCGTGTACGCAGGGACGGTGAAGAACGCGGAACCGTCCTCATTCACGGGGACTTCTCCCAAGATGCGTCGGGGATCCCACGGCCCGTCGAGTCCGATGCTGTACGGCTCCGCGCCCATTCCTTGGTAAGCGTAGGAATAGCTGAAGACTCGGAGCGCTTTCACCTTGCCGCGCTCAACTCCCTTAAGGCCGACGCCTTCGTAAATATCCGCGATGAAGACGTCCGCGGTCTTCGACGTCGAGTCGATCCGGTCGGGGATCACCGCCGGACGTTCCGTTTCGCGAAGAGGAATCGGCTCGAAACACGACTGTTCCGATTCGAAAAGAGGGACGATGTTGTCATAAATATCGGCGACGCAGATCTTCCACGTCGCGCCGGGCGCGTCTTTGCACGAAACGAGGAAAGCTGTTTCAGAAATCGGATACGGATGCAGAAATCGCGGGTACGTCTGTCCGACGGGAAGATCGCACGCGACGGGGGAAACCTCTTTGCCGTAGCCGGGAATTCGTTGAACAACGCCTTCCGCCTCTTTGCGTCCCTTGCTCGGATCAAAAATAACCAACTCCCCTTCCCGACGCACGTCGTGATGCCCCGCGACGATCCCGACGAATTTCGACGTATCCCCCGGCAACGGACGCGCGCAAAAGATCGAGTTGGGCCAGTATGACCCGCTTCCGTAAAGCTCCGACTGGTTCGTGCCGTCGGGATTCATATGAAACATGATGCGCGAAAACGCGTGCGGAAGATCGACATATTCCCAGCGCAAATACATCACGCGCCCATTTTTCAAGGGGACGGGGTTCCAGTCGTCGTCTTGATCGACCGTCAGTTGTCGGATCGTCCCGTCGGGAGCGTAGCTGTAGAG
>CAVGEG010000100.1:0-10483 GCA_963628165.1 Paratractidigestivibacter sp.
TCCCTGAGGATTCGACACGGGCCCATTCGAAACGACGTTATGAGCTCCGTAAAGCTTCATGTTCTGCTCGAATAGTCTGTAGACCTCAAGCCCCGTAATTTTTGCGCTAATGATGAACACCGGCAAACTACGCAGACGTTGGTGCGGACCAGTATAGCTCGACAGATAGGCCAAACGCGTAACGACTAAATCCGGCGACTTGGGAAGTCGCGTCGCAATATCGCGCAATTCGTCAAGGACGACGACGCCCTCGCGAGTCTGCCAATTATTAGCGCGAGTCAAGACGTTGGAAAGAGGCGACTTCTGGTTGAAGTTCATAACGACCTCGTCGCGTTCCTTCATCAACGCGTCAAGTTCCTCGTTTAAACGCGCTAAATCCTTCTTATTCCATCCCCAAGCCACGGCGGCCAATATGCCGACAACTAGGAAGTACGCAAGGAAAAGAAGCGTAAAATTGGGCGGCTTGGGTTTTTCGTGCGGGTGCAAAAGATCGATCGACGGACGCGCTTGAGGTCGTTCAGCCAAAAGCACACCGATCAAAGAAGCGTAGCGCTCGACACTTTCAGGTTCGAGACATTTAAGCTTGATCCCGGAGACGCGGAAGGGATTTATCAAATCAAGCGTTATCTCTTCCTCGGCGAGAAGGCGCGACAGAATGGAACCGAGCGTTTCAGACGCTTCAGTCTCTTCGTCTTCGACAGTCTGAGAGAAAGAACTGGTAAATAAGACGGCTTTGCCAACGACTGCGTCCTCGGGAAGATCGTCGACCCCAATCGCAATCGTCCTCACGACTTCGTCGCGAATACGTTCCGCGCGTTCCAAAAGCGTTGAATCTACCCGCGCCTTAAAGGAACGGAAGTATAAAATATCCTTCCCGTAGCAGAGAGTTAGGTTTACTTCGTCGCACAAATTTTGGATCAACATGACGGGGGAGTCGTAATTCACCCCGCAAAAATCGGATCGTAAGAACTCGGCTAGAGCAGGCTCGCGTAGCTCGATTTTCGAAGGAGCGCGACTCGCCCCAATCAACGTCTCACGAATACGACGCAACTTGTCGCGAGCAATGGAAACAGCGACGACTCGACGAAACCCCGTTTTCTTCGCGGTCTCGGGGAGCCCTAACGTCGTAAAATCAAGGGGCTGAGTCTCATTAAAGGTCAGCGACTCGCGCAAAGCCTGATTAAAAACCAGCTCTGGAGTCTCAGCTTCCGTCGCATTCGGAAGCGTCATGTACATGACGTCGACGTCCGAACGTTCCACGCTATAGCAAATTGTCGCCGACCCGACGTGATGCTCGCGAAAGAGTTTCTTCAACGTCAGAGCAATTGGAGACGTCTTGAAAGACTCCCCCTTCTTTTTCTTCACTGTTGAGACGACTGTCGGATCGGCGGCGGCAACCTCCTCCTCCTCTTCCTCGTCGTCTGCGACCGGCATCCTCGGGATATAGCTTTTTTCTACTGTCTCAACAACCTCGGAACCGTCGTCAACCTCTTCCTCCTCCTTTTCACCTTCGGAAAACTCTTCATCAGAAGAAGAATCAGAAGCCTCGGCTACCGCCGCGCCGACTTCCTCGACTGCCCCCTCGATCGGAGCGTCGCCTACGCTCGATATCACTAGACGATCTTTAAAAACGCTACCAAGCGCATACCGCACTTCTACTCCGTCCCAATCGACAGCTAATATTCGCGCCATTCGCCGACGTCTCCTTCAAAGGATCGTTACTCTTGCGCGCCTCTCCTGGAGTTCGCTCGTCAGAAAACCTAACGAAAAGCTCTTCTAGAAGCGACGCTTGACCTACGTTTGCGCGGACTAGTTAATACAAAGTCTCGCCACGCTAAAAACTCTCAAATATAAATAATAACAGAAAAGATTCTACGGTCTACTTTTTTTGGGACAAAATTCCAAAAAGAGCCCAAAAACTAGGATACTTTGACGTCGGAATAAACGTCTCAACACAATACATCTCGGGGGGGCGCCTCGTCCAAGGAGTCTACTGTTTGCGACAAAAACCGTTTTTCTCCGCTGTCCAAAAAGCGCTCCTATCCTCAAAACCTAGAAGATAACAATCGCTTTTTTCTTTCAATAAAGTCTGATTCGTCTCGCTTTGGTCAAATACGCCAACGGTGAGAAAACCGTCTCGATTAGCGCACTCTATCGAATAAAGGGAATCGTCGATCACGACCGTATTTTCGCGCGTTCCCCCGAAGTATTCTAGCGCCAAACGAAAAATATCTGGCTCGTCTTTTCCATGCCCAACTTCGCTACAGGTGAAAATGCGCTCAAAATAAGACTCCAAACGAGTCCGCGCCAAAACTGATTCTATCAGTTGCTTTTGTGAAGCCGTGGCAACGCACATGCGAATCCCTTTCGCGCTAAGTTCGTCTAAAAACTCACGAATCCCTTTGCGTGGTTGAATTTCATTCTTGTAGTAGTATTCCACTCCCTTATAAATTTCAGAAGCGATTTGTTGGGGAGTTTCGTCCAGATTGTATTCCCTCTTGAAATAGAGCGCGGCCTGTTCGACGCTTAGGGATCGCACCGTTGACCTCATCGTCGGACTGGGTTCTTTTCCTCGCGCGTGAAGAAAAAGATCTCCTGCCAATTGCCATACATACATTGAATCAAAAAGAACCCCGTCAAAGTCAAAAATCACATGCTTTAAGCAACTCATTAAATTCTTTCCCCCTCTATAATCTGCAAGGTTCAATCTCTAAGGCTCGATTGTAACGCAAACTCCTCCGCTTTTTAGACCGTTCGTTGATTCCTCTCACGTCGTTATATCCCATAAAACCAAGCCGACAACCCGACTTGACGCCGACGTCTATCTAAATTAACATCTACCCGCATTGTCTCGTGAAATATCGAGCAATTTGACACACCTTCTCCCGGATAAAAGAAGAACTAGACATGAAACAGACGCTTTTTTTCATACCAACACAAATTTTTGGGGTTCCACTTTTCGGCGCAGGAATTCTCTTTTGGTGCATCTTGATAGCTGGCGTCGTTGCGATTCTTCGAAGTCTTATCAATCGAAAAGATTTTGGGGACGCATGTTTCTATACGTTTATAACGACGCTTGGTATTGGCGTCGTCCGTTATATAGGGCCCCATCTGACGGAAGATGGCGGATTCCCAATTAGAGGTTACGGGGTATTCCTCACTATTGCAATTCTCGTGTCGGGAAGTCTCACGATATGGCGTGGAAAAAAGTTATGGAATTATCCGGTAGATCTACTTTTTTCACTCCTTTTTGTAGCCGCCATCTTCGGTATTGTAGGAGCGCGAGCTTTCTATGTGGCCGAATATTGGCACGAATACCAGATGGGTTCTCTACGCGACATGATCCTCAACGTCATAAACATCACGAACGGCGGCCTTGTGGTATACGGTTCGATTATTGGCGGTACGATCGCGACTATTGTTTATCTATACGTAAAAAAGACGCCGATTATCGCGACCTTAGACCTGTTGATCCCTGCCGTTATTCTAGGCGTTTCGATTGGGCGACTAGGCTGTCTAATGAACGGGTGTTGCTTTGGCAGTCCTTGCGATTGTCCGTGGGCCGTTACGTTCCCCAAAGGAAGCCCCGCGTACATGCAGCAGATCACGGAGGGGAAAATTCCCCTCTATGGAATAACGCTATCCCCGGCAACCTCGTCCACTTCGGAAGAAGAAAACAACCTCTTTTCTCTCAAGAAGAAGCGCGTCAATCTCGCCTCGGAAATTCCTTCGAAGGTTATCGTCTCCGACGTCGCCAAGGATAGCGAAGCGGAACACGCGGGAATTCTTCCGGGCGATGAAATTCGCGAAATTGGGTTCCTGAATAAAAGGTCTTCGAAAGATTCCGATCAGCCGATCGACGTCTCTAAAATCGCTCGATATCGAATCGACTGTAACGCTCAAGTCTTTTACTTTTTTCTCAACATCTGGCAGGAAAACGAAAACCAAGACGTATGGTTGTCTCTAAAAAACGACAAGGACTCGAACGCTTCCGTCCGCGACGTGGTTTTTCATCCTACCTCTTCAAAAGCGCTCCCCGTTCATCCTACCCAAATCTACAGTTCCATCAATGCGTTTGTCATCTTTTGTATTTTACTAGTCGTCGCTAAGAACGTGCGTCGCGACGGCCTCGTGCTAGGAACAGCGATGCTTCTGTACCCGATAAACCGTTTTTGCCTCGAGTTACTGCGAACCGACGAAGAGTCTTTTTGCGGCTCGGGACTCACCGTTTCGCAATGCGTAAGTATTGGTATTATCCTTTTGGGAATCCTCGTCATATTAAAGTCGCTCCTCAGTCCTCCGCGTCGCGCTTTAGAAGGTTTCTTCCCCGTTGCCGACGCCGATCTTTCTGAAACCAATTTTTCTATCAATGAAAAAACGGATTCCCCGAAAGAAAATCGGTAATCATCGATTGTTTCAGAAACAAAAGATGGCTTGAATAAGAAAAAAAGTTGACTTAGCAACACAAGAAAGCATAATGGGTAGAAATAGTTAGCGCCAAAGAGTGAGAAAAATCTTTCAGCGCCTGACTTTGTCGGATCTTTGTATTCTTGACAATAAGGAGAAGTCGATGCTTACCAAAAGTCGTTCTCAGATCGCCGCTTCCGGCGAAATCCCTGCTCTTCTCTCTCAAGCGATGGAAGAAGGAGGCGGACTGTTACGATTGACCCCTAACTGGGTTCCGCGCGTCTTTTGCAAACCGGGACGCAGAATCAAGCTTGCTCAAACCGACTGGTACGCCTTAGGTTTGGACAGAGGCGGTATTGACGAACGTTGGTTCGCCAGTACCACGGAAGCTGAAAATGTCGGACGAACTGACGACGAAGGGTTAAGCTACGTTCGTGTTGCCGGCAACCGCTTCACCCTCCTGGAAGCTGTTGCCGAGGGCAAAGGCGCTATTGTCGGCGAAGACATTTGGAACAAATATCACAGATGGCCCGTCTTCTCGAAGTTCTTTGACAATCTAGGGCCATTACCGCACCATATGCACCAGATGGACAAAGACGCCAAACTGACTGGTCAAGATGGAAAACCGGAAGCCTACTATTATCCTCCTCAGTTAAACGCCGCGGAAAACCGATTCGACTACACCTTCATGGGTCTCGAACCGGGAACAACCAAGGATCAAGTCAAGAAATGCTTGGAAAACTGGAATAAGGGCGATAACGGTATTTTGGATCTCTCCAAAGCCTATCGCTTGAAGCCCGGCACCGGTTGGGTTGTCCCCGCGGGCGTTTTACACGCGCCAGGTTCCGTTTGTACCTATGAACCTCAGTGGGGTTCCGACGTCTTTGGAATGTTCCAATCGTTGACGGATCACGACGCCATTTCCTGGGATCTGCTCGTCAAAAACGTTCCCGACGACAAGAAATACGATCTTGATTTCATCGTCGAACAGCTGGACTGGGAAAAGAACGTCGATCCTTATTTCAAGGAACACAACTATCTCGAACCTATCGTCGACGAAGAAAAGTCCGCGCCAAACGGAGATTATGTCGATAAATGGATCGTTTACGGCTTAATCGACGGAAAGCAAAGAATCTCCGCAAAAGAACTTACCGTTCAACCGGGTTGCAAGTGCATCCTCAAAGACTGCGCCGCCAGCGGATGGATCACAACTCAAGGTCGAGGAACGATGGGTAAGCTCAGCATCGAATCCCCCAATATGATTTACTATGGCGAAGAACCGGACGACGAAATCTTCATCACCGCTAAGGCCGCGACCGAAGGCGTCGAAATCGTCAACACGGGTTCCGAGCCTCTCGTGGGACTGCGATATTTCGGCCCCGATTCTCATAAGAGCGTCCCGATGATCGGCGATTATAAGAAATATCTCTGATAAGCCGCTTCGTAAATAATAAAGATGCGCCGTTTATTCCAATTCGAATAACGGCGTTTTTTATATGAAAAAAACTCTTGTCAGATTTCTCTTTGGCGTTAGAATGTTACGTACTTGGAACGGTTTGTTTCCTTGTTCATGCCTCTATAGCTCAGTTGGTAGAGCAATTGACTCTTAATCAATGGGTCGTGGGTTCGAGTCCCTCTGGAGGTACTGACATTTTGCCTCTATAGCTCAGTTGGTAGAGCAATTGACTCTTAATCAATGGGTCGTGGGTTCGAGTCCCTCTGGAGGTACTGACATTTTGCCTCTATAGCTCAGTTGGTAGAGCAATTGACTCTTAATCAATGGGTCGTGGGTTCGAGTCCCTCTGGAGGTACTGACATTTTGCCTCTATAGCTCAGTTGGTAGAGCAATTGACTCTTAATCAATGGGTCGTGGGTTCGAGTCCCTCTGGAGGTACTGACATTTTGCCTCTATAGCTCAGTTGGTAGAGCAATTGACTCTTAATCAATGGGTCGTGGGTTCGAGTCCCTCTGGAGGTACTGGCATTTTGCCTCTATAGCTCGGTTGGTAGAGCAATTGACTTTTAATCAACGGGTCGTGGGTTCGAGTCCATCTGGAGATGCTCGCACAGGTTTCTGTGCTTTTTTTATTTCTTGAGAGAATGATGAAGACACAAGAAAACATGGACTCGCCAGCAAGGCTCGTCCATGCTCTTGAAAAAGAAGGAAAGGCTCTTAGTATTTATCCGTCAACTCTTTAGAGAGCTTGTATTCGATACTGTCGCAGAGAGCGATCCAACTCGCTTCGACCACGTTCTCGCTAACGCCGACAGTTCCCCATCGTTCTTCGCTATCTTTACTTTCGATGATAACTCTCGTCGTAGCGGCAGTTGCGGCGTCTGAATTTAACACGCGAACTTTATAGTCGACCAGTTTCATTTCGCCAAGTTCCGGATAAATCGGTTGAAGCGCCTTGCGCAAAGCGTTATTTAACGCGTCGATAGGCCCGTCCCCTTCCGCGACGACGTGTCGTATTTCGCCGCGACGCCCTACGCTTAACTTAACCGTCGCGACGGTTGAGTTCGTCGTTAAGGTCTCGTTCACCACGACGCTTGTTTGATAATTGATCCGTTTGAAGTTGGGGCGAAATTCGCCTTTTATCTTGCGCACGAGAAGCTTGAACGATCCGTCGGCAGCCTCATACTGATACCCTTGACTTTCCTTTTCGGAAACCGCGTCGAGGATATTTTTGATGGTTTTAGAATCAAGCGCTCCCTGATCTTCCAGATGGTATTTCTTCGCGCAGGCCAAAATATTCGACTTACCGGATAATTCGCTTACGAGAATGCGACGTTCATTACCGACCACGGAAGGATCGATATGCTCGTAGGACGCGGTGCAGCGATTAATCCCGCTGACATGCATTCCCCCCTTATGAGCAAACGCACTCTTGCCTACAAACGGCTGTCTAATATTCGGATTGACGTTCGTCAATTCGTAGAAGAATCGCGAAAACTCCGTCAAACGTTCTATGGAATTAGGGCGCAACACGTCGTAACGCCCCCCTTTTTTGAGCGCTAAATTAGCCGCGACGACGAGCAGATCCGCATTACCGCAACGCTCCCCTAGCCCGTTCATCGTTCCCTGCACCAAAGTAGCGCCCGCGTCGACGGCGGCAAGAGAATTCGCCACCGCCAAACCGCAGTCGTTATGCGCATGAATTCCTAGCATGGGAGAGACGCCTAAAGATCTCCCGACTTCATTTAACGCGGACAACGCTTGCTTAACGCCTTCAGCAACCTCCTCGGGCGTCGAGCCGCCGTTTGTGTCGCACAGAGTTATCGATTCTGCGCCCGCCTTAAAAGCCGCGCGTAAGGTTTCGAACGCGTATTCGACGTTGTCTTTCCAACCGTCGAAGAAATGTTCTGCGTCAAAGAAGACTCGTTTGCCAGACTCAAAGGCAAAACGAACCGTTTCTTCGATCATCGAAAGGTTTTCTTCGGGGGTTACGCAAAGGGCTTCGCGCGCTTGAAAGAGAGACGCCTTGCCGACGATCGTCACGATTGGCGCGCTAGATCCAACAAGCAACGACAAACCGGCGTCGTCTGCCGCACGTAATCCCTTCCGTCGCGTCATCCCAAAAGCGCAAACTTTTGCCGACTGAAGGTCGGTTTTCCCCATTTGTTCAAAATACGATTTGTCTTTCTCATTCGAGGCGGGATACCCTCCTTCGACATAATCAATCCCCAGCTCGTCAAGGCGCGACGTCGCGACAAGCTTGTCGTTTAAGGAAAACGTAACGCCTTCGGTCTGGGCGCCATCTCTAAGCGTCGAGTCATATAATTCTATGCGAATCGAAGACATATAAACCCTCTTAAAGGAACATTAGTCCGCTACAAAGATCAATGTGACAGAACAAAAGAAACGATTATAACGAAATCCGTGCTATCGAAAGCGAAATATCTTACAAAGATTATTGGCCTATTCAATAGCACGGACGACAAAAACGGACTTCGAAAGCTCTAAGCGTCTTAGAAGGTTTCTTCCGAGAACTCCTTCACAAGATTGTCGCGTCCCGTCTCGCCATGCGCTTCGTCTACAATAACTGCCGCGCAACGTTCGCTAAGGCTGATAACGCTCACATTCACGTTCCCTTCGCCAAGCGTGCGGAACATGCGATAAGCAAGCCCCGTATGACTTCGCAATCCGGCCCCGCGAACCGTTAGTTTTACCGCGCGACTATCATATTCGGCGCTACAATGGAACGTCTGGCACAATTCCTGCGCGACTTTCATCACGGATTCAAGCTCGTCGCGCGGAATCGTGAAAGTGATGTTCGCTAAATTGTCGCGTCCAACGCTCTGAACGATCATATCGACGATGATGTGACCTTCGGCGACGCGGTCGAAGACCTTCGCCGCAAGACCGGGGCTATCGGGAAGGGCGTAAAGCGTAACTCGCGCCTGAGCGGCGTCGAGATCAATCGATTCGACAACCACGTCTTCCATCCCGGTAAGGTGCGAAATAAGTCGCGCTGAGGCGCGCTTATCCAAAGTCGCGGGAGCTGTTGCGACCGCGCTTCGCGCGCTGATTTCTTCGGACGTCAATTCTTGGTCAAGTTTGAAAGAGGCGTGAGTGGCTCTTAACGCTTTAACGGCGTCGTCTCGACTCACAAGCGCCGAGATCTTAATATCGCTCGTAGCGATCATGTGAATATTAATGCCGCATTCAAAAAGCGCATGAAACATCTGCTGAGCCACGCCGGTTTGGTTCGCCATTCCCAACCCAACGGCGGAAACTTTCGCAACGTTCTCGTCAATCTCAAAAGAGTCCGCGCCGATCTCGTCGACAAGTTGCGCGACAACTTCGCGCGCTTTGTAGGCGTCGTCGGTTTGGAGCGTGAACGAAACGTCCGTTTTCCCGTCGGAACCTGAATTCTGCGCGATCATGTCCGTCGCAATACGCGCGTCCGCCAACTTGGAGAAAATTTGCATCGCGACGCCGGGTTTATCGGGAACGCCGACGACAGTAAGTCGCGTTTCATCCTTCGCGAGAGCGACGCCGCAAACAGATGCGTGTTCCCGTTCAGGAAGCGATCCGATAAGGGTGCCGTCTCCGTCGCTAAAACTACTGCGGACGTGCACCAAGACGCCGAACTTTTTCGCAAATTCAATCGAACGACTGTGCATTACGCCCGCGCCCATGCTCGCAAGTTCCAGCATTTCGTCGTAGCTAATACGATCTACGCAACGAGCTTCCGGAACAATACGCGGATCCGTCGTATAAACTCCGTCGACGTCCGTATAGATGTCGCAACGATCCGCCTGCAACGCGGCGGCGAGAGCGACGGCGGTCGTATCGCTTCCGCCGCGGCCCAAAGTCGTAATGTTGAAATCGTCGTCGATTCCTTGAAATCCCGCGGCGATGACAATCTTGCCTTCCTCTAAGGCTCGTTTCATTCGATCCGTCGAAATAGATCGAATTCTCGCTTTACTATAGGTTGCGTCGGTTCTGATCCCGATTTGCGCGCCAGTAAAACTGACAGCCTTGTATCCCAACGACTCCAGGGCGATGGCCATCAAGGCGATCGTCACCTGTTCGCCGGTCGATAGAAGCATATCCATCTCTCGATTATTCGGATGCTCGCTCAGCTCCTTCGCTAACTCGATGAGATGATCGGTCTGCTTACCCATTGCGCTCACAACCATCACAACCTGATTGCCAGCTCGTCTCTCACGAATAGCCTTTCTGGCGGCGGCAAGGATCTTCTGCGTATCCGCCACGCTTGTTCCGCCAAACTTTTGCACGATAAGCGCCATGTTGCTCTTCCTTTCAGAGTAGCGTCCGAGACAACTTCCAACGACATCGTAATCTCACGTCGGAAGGATATGATAAAAGGATTTCACTGGAATGATATTTCACAAAACCCCGCCTATTATATGGGCTTTAACGGTTGCTAAAAGGGGGGGGGCGCTCCTTATGAGCCAAAACAAATAGGCCTCGCTAACACCTAGAGGGGCCTATTCGTTCAAAACGACGTAAAAAATCCGTATTCAGTCGCCTATTTCTCTCAAAAATTATATTTAACTAACTCTAGTTATCCTCTTGCAAATCTGAGTCGACGTTAGTATCCTCATTC
>CAVGEG010000101.1:0-6730 GCA_963628165.1 Paratractidigestivibacter sp.
ATATTCGCCTCGAACACCGCGCAAGACGCGTCCTCGCCGCGGGGTACGGTTTCCTCGAAGTCCACAACTACGGCTGGACGAACGATCAATGGACGAATAAACTCGAGTTCGATCCGGGCGCGACCCTCGAGTTGCTCAACCCGGTCGCTCCGTACGAAGCGCGTCTACGCACGACGCTCATGCCCAACCTCCTCGCGCTGGTTCAGAAGAACCGCCCCTTCCGCGATTCCTTCCGTGTCTTCGAGTTGGGGCACGTCTATCTTCTCAAGGGCAAGGTCGACGATCAGCGCAAGCCCGTCGACAGCGCCGAGAAGTGCGACGAACGCCGTCGTCTCGCGGGCTTGAGCTTCATCCAGGCGGGCGTCTCCCTCGACGATCATTACCTTGAAATCAAGGCCGCGATCGAAGACGTCGGAAAAGCGCTCCTCCAAAATGGTTCCACCTTCTCCTTCGCCGCGACGAAAGAAGACGTCAACCCGTGGCAGAAGGCGGACTACGCCGTCGACATTTACGTCGGAACCGAAAAAGTCGGCGCCCTCGGCGTTCTCTCCAAAGAGACTCTTTCGAAAGTCTCCCCCGAAGGCGGACAGGTCGTCTGGTTCGAAATCGAACTCGACAAGATCACCGGCTCCCTCTATCCGACCTTGACTTTCGCCGAACCGCGCAAGTTGCCCGGCTCATGGCAGGACTTCTCCCTCGTGTGGCCCCTCGAATCGGGTTACGAAGGACTGGCGAAGAAGCTCGACGAATTCTCGCATCCGCTCCTTCTCAAACGCGACTTCGTCAACTTCTACAAGGGCAAAGGACTCAACAATGGAATGGCGAGTTACTCATTCCGCTTTGAAATCGGCGCCGCCGATCACACCTTGAGCGGCGAAGAGATTGAAGACTTCCATCAGAAATTCCTCGACTTCATTAAGGCGAACAAAATCGCCCTCCGATGATCTAAATACCCAAGACGCAAACGCTTCCAAAACGTTTGCGTCTTTTTCGTTTTGACTTCTCGGCTCAACGCTTAAAGATTTCCTAAACGTTTTAAGCGACGCGCGACGCGTTCTTTTTGAAAAAGTTGCGCGGCTATTCCTCAACTTCACGCTCGCCGCGGATGATTTAACAAGTAATAAACTCGTTGGACGTCCGCCAGTCGGGCGCACATTTTAAGACGTGATTTAAGGGCACTCCCATGACGAAGAATAAGAAATTCGCTAAGCGTATCTACGTCGCGACAGCCTGCGGAGCCGTCGCCGTCCTCCTCTCGTGGTCGCTCGTCGACTCAAACCGCGTCGTCGGTCAAACGACCGCCGCTAACGCGCCTCTCGCGACGCCAACCGCCGTCCCAAGCGCGACGACGATACCCGCGCCCTCTGCGACGACCGCCGCCGACGCCTCCGCGTCGAATAACGCCCAGTCCCTCGCGACGATTCGCGCTAGGATTAACGAGTTGCAAGCGTCCCTCCAGAAAATGCCGACCTCCGTCGAAGAGCAGAACGTCCAACAGAAGGCGATTCAGGAACTCTCCTCCCTTCAGGCCCAGGCGATGCGGCTTGAAGGCGAGGCCGCGAGTTACGCCGCATTCCGACAGGCGCGCGACCCGCAAAACGCCTCCGCTAACCCCAACGATCCTTTCGGACTCGCGAATCCCGCCGCGAATTCCCTGAACACCCAAGATTCGCGTCAAGCCCTACTCGACGCCTCAGGGCTCAATTCCGGGTATCTCAGTCAGCGTTTCGACGCCAACGCCCTCACCCCCGGCGAAGTTGCTCTACTGCGCGAACAGAGATCGGAACTCGTCCTCCAGTATCAGCAGATTCAGCAGACCCTCCGCGCTCTCCAGCCGGGGGACGAAGCGCTCGCTCAAACGTTGCGACAGGAACTCCAGACGATCTACGCGCAGCTCAAAGATATCGACACGAAGCTAGCGATCGCCCCCGCGACCCCCAACGCGACGACGAACGCGACCCAGCAAACCGATCCTCTCGCGGGAATCCCCGAAGCGAATCGACTTGTCACGCCCGACGTCAACGCGCTCAACGTCCTCAACGAACAGAATACGCGTATGCAGAAGGCGTCCGACGCCGCGCGACTCCTCCGAGAAGCGGGGCTCTTCAAACTCGCGGGACACGTCGACAATGAAATCGCGCGAATGTCGACTCCGAATTATCAGGAAACGAATCTCGTCGAAGGTTCATGGTCGGCGGGCGCCGGACAAGCGGAAGAGGCTAATAATCCCTTCCACATCGTCACGCCGAAAGATATCGAAGGGCTCAACGACTCGATCAACGATCTGAAGACGCGCGTCGACAAGCTCGGCGACGCCCTGTCGGGAGTCGAAACTCTCCTGAAGCTCCTCACGCGCCAGCAGGTCTCCGGCTACCTTCCGCAGGCGGAGCAGGCCGCTCCCGCGACTGACGCGACGCTCCCCACGCCCAACGCGGTCGCGACTCCCGCCGACTCCGACAACGTCGTCGATCCTCTCGAGACCCCCGAAAGCCTCCTCTGAGCCTTTCCTCGCAAATAACACAAGACGCCCTATGCCGGGGCGTCTTTTTTTATCGAAACGCGTCAAGGCGAAACGTAATTTTTAAAAGTCTACTAGATTTCTACTTTTTCTATATCAACCTACATTACAAATTAATCTCTTCTGTACACTTAAAGACATGAACTAAATAACTACGCCATTTCTAGAATCAAAAAGAGAAATCAAATGAAAAACGCATGGCTTCTACGCGCTAAACCTGGTAAGATTAATCGTCTTCCGGAATTCCTTGAAAGGAATCTCATTGCAATTGGTTGGCCTGCTCTTGGAAACTTAAAGGGGAAATCAAAAGTCGAAATTAAAGAACTTTCTTCCCAACTGTCCAATCCCCAACTCGAAGCGATTGATAATTATGTCAACCGAAAGCAACTCGGCGATTAACAAGTTCTGTTTCCGCGAAGAAGATAACGACGAAACATATCCCAATAAAAGAGACGTTCGATGGCTTGGGCGATTCCTCAGAAAAGATTTTTCGCAAGACTTAAATCGATCTCTATCTCGTCGTTCTACAACCAATAAGCTAACAAAACACATAGCGGAAATTGAAGCGCTTGACGCCTGAAAAAATTTCTCAGAATTTACGTTTTTTCATTACGACGCTTACGAGTAGATTACTACTTGAAATCAACCCAACAATAGGAGAAAACCTATGAAACGCACATGGCTCATTCGTCCCCTTCCTCTCAACAGCGTCAATCGCGTCCAAGAGTTCAAAGAAAACGGCTTCATCGCAATTGGCTGACCGCAAATCGGAAGCCTCGAGGGCAAGAGCAAAGAAGAAATCAGAGCGTTGAATTTCGGTCGCCCTACTCCTACATGGGCGTAATCCTCGGCAATTATACGGCGACGATCGATATTTTCGTGAACCAGATGCGCATCGGCGACCTCCTCCTCTGCCCAACGGCGAAGATATTCATCTTGGTCGAATCGTCGGCGACTATTACTTCGATTCGAGCGTCGACGACGTCGCGACGGGCTATCCCCGCCAGCGTCGCGCGGAGTGGTTGACGTGCGTCTCGCGCAAGGACGATCTATCCCTCGAACTGCGCTCGGCGCTTAAAAATAAGAGAACGACCGCCGATCTCTCGAAATTCGCGCAGGAGATTGACGCGCTAAGCAAAGGTAAAAGGCTCCCGCAAAATAACGCGCCCGAAAAGACGACGCGGAATCCCGACGGCCTCGACGTCATGGAGATGAGCTATCCGCTACGCCCCAACTTCACCCTAACCTTCCAACTTCCGAAAAATATTACCCGCGACGAAACCCGACGCTTGAGTCAGTATTTTGCCACCTTGTACTTCAACTGATACGTCGCGCGTTTGCGTCTTGGAAAGAATTGAGAAAAAGCGATGATTGATAAAATGCTCGTGCGCGGCGCGAAGGTTCATAATCTCAAGAACGTCGACGTCGATATTCCATTGAACAAAATCGTCGGAATCGTCGGCGTCTCCGGTTCCGGAAAATCCTCCTTAGCTCTCGGCGTCCTCTATGCGGAAGGCTCGCGACGCTATCTCGAAGCGCTCTCTACCTACGCGCGTCGACGCATGACCCAGGCGGCGAAGGCATGCGTCGACGACGTCGTTTACGTCCCCGCCGCGCTCGCTCTTCGTCAGCGACCCGCAACGCTAGGCGTGCGCAGTACCTTCGGCACGGGAACCGAGCTCTTCAATACGCTCCGTCTCATGTATTCGCGCTTGGCAAATCATCGCTGTCCCAACGGTCATTATCTTCCGCCGTCGTTGGCGGTCGCCGCCGAAAAAGAGCTCGAATGCCCCGAGTGCGGCGCTCGATTCTACGCCCCTTCCGCGGAAGAGCTCGCGTTCAACTCTCAGGGAGCTTGTCCGAAATGCTCCGGCACGGGGCGAGCGCGTTCCGTCGATCTCGACACGCTCGTCCCCGACGACTCGCTGACGATCGACGAAGGCGCCGTCGCTCCTTGGAAAACGCTGATGTGGTCCCTCATGACCGACGTCTGCCGCGAAATGGGCGTCCGCACCGACGTTCCCTTTCGCCTCCTCTCCCCCGAGGAAAAGGAGATCGTCTATCATGGCCCAGCGATCAAAAAACACATCCTCTATCGTCCCAAGAACTCAGAAGGCGGGACGGAGCTCGACTTTACCTATTACAACGCCGTCTACACGGTGGAAAACGCCCTCGCGAAGGTCAAAGATGAAAGGGGAATGAAGCGCGTCGAAAAGTTCCTCAAAGAAGGACTCTGCCCCGACTGTCATGGAACGCGTCTCTCCGCCGCGGCACGGGCCCCGAAACTCCGCGGTCTGTCCCTCGACGAAGCGTGCGCGATTCCACTCGCCGATCTCGTCGCATGGGTCGAAGGCGTCCCGGCGACGCTCCCGGAAGCGATGCGTCCGATGGCGGCGAATATCGTCGCCGCGTTCCAAAACCCCGCCAAGCGTCTCTTAGATCTCGGGCTAGGGTACCTGACTCTCGACCGATCCTCGTCGACTCTCTCGACAGGGGAACGCCAGCGTATGCAATTGGCGCGCGCCGTCCGCAACCGCACGACCGGCGTCCTCTACGTCCTCGACGAGCCCTCCATCGGCCTTCACCCCGCGAATATCGTCGGCCTAAAAGGAGTGATGCGCGATCTTGTCGCGGACGGCAACTCCGTAATATTGGTCGATCACGACGTCCAAATCCTCCGCGAAGCCGACTGGTTCGTAGAGATGGGCCCCGAAGCGGGCGCAAATGGCGGACGCGTCATCGCCCAGGGGCCGCGAGACGCGATCGAAGCGAACCCCGCGTCACAAATCGGCCCCTTCCTCGCCGACCAAAACGAAGAGTCCCTGCCACCGCGTGTTCCCCGTGAAGAGCTCTTCGACCGCGGCGTCGTCCGCATGGAGACGTCCGCGATTCACACCGTCAAACCGCTGATGGTCGAAATCCCCAAAGGACGGCTCACGGTCGTGACGGGCGTTTCCGGCTCTGGAAAGACGACGATGGTTTTAGAATCTCTCGTCCCCGCGCTCGACGCGAAGCTCAAAGGGGCGGCGCTCCCGTCGCATATTCGCGCGATCGACGCGGAAGGGATCAAACGCGTCAAGCTCATCGACGCGACTCCGATCGGCATGAACGTCCGTTCCACCGTCGCGACCTTCGCTGGGATTCACGACGAGCTACGCAAACTCTACGCGAAGTCCCCAGACGCAAAGGACGCCGGTTTCAAGGCGGGGGATTTCTCCTATAACTCCGGCGCTCTACAATGCCCCGGTTGCGACGGAACCGGCGTCGTCAACCTCGACGTTCAGTTCTTGCCCGACGTCAACATTCCATGCCCCGATTGTCGAGGGTCGCGTTATGCGAAGCCCGCGTACGGTATTAAACTCGCGAATAAAGCGGGAACGCGCGTTTCTCTCCCGGAGTTGATGGAGATGGACGTCGTCGCCGCGCTCGAGTTTACGAAAGAGATGAAGTCGGTGAATCAGAAATTGCAGATTCTCCAGCGCTTAGGCTTGGGGTATCTCACCCTTGGCGAAGAGACGCCGAGCCTCTCCGGGGGGGAAGCTCAGCGTCTGAAACTGGCGAGCGAAATCGGAAAGACGCAAAGCGACTCGATCTTCGTCTTCGACGAACCCTCGATCGGGTTGCATCCTCTCGACGTTCGCGTCCTTCTGCGCGTCTTCCAAGCGCTCCTCGACGTCGGCGCGACTGTCATCGTCATCGAGCATGATCTCGACGTGATCCGCGCCGCCGACTATCTTGTCGACATGGGCCCCGAAGGGGGTGAAAAGGGGGGCGAAATCGTCGCCTGCGGCCCCCTCGACGAGGTCAAGAACTCCCCTCGAAGCGTCAGCGCCAAATTTCTATGACCCCGGCGTGCGATCCCTGCGCAGAACGTAATAATCGACCTGCGCCTCGGCGTCCGTCAGCGGCGTGTTCACTCGGTCGGGATACGCGTAGAGGGAGAGAGAGTAGTCGGTCGTGAAGCATGGGAGGGACGACGCCGCGACGAGTTCGTCGAATAAGGCTCTATCACTCTGCGTTAAGAACTTTGACGCGGGCATTTTCTCGCGACAGAGCGCGTCCCAGAACCCAAGCTCCGTCCGCAGAAGAAAATTAAAGCCGTTGATCTCCGCGAAGGTCAGCGCCTTACGTTTCGCCAGTTCGTGATCCGGACGGACGCAGACGAACAGTTTTTCGCGCATGAAGAGCTTTCCGCCAGGAACGGGATAGGGA
>CAVGEG010000101.1:6740-10170 GCA_963628165.1 Paratractidigestivibacter sp.
GGATAGGGAAAAACCGCGACGTCGCAGAGTCCCTTCTTCCATGCGTCGACGACCTCGTCGTTCTGACAAATCGCTGACGAAATCGCTTTGTGGTGGTTCTCCGCGCTCAGTTTCTTGACAAGCTCCCACAGCGGCGCGGGGGCGCACGATCTGATCGTGATCGCTCGACTTCGTTCTTCGTATAGGCGCGTGCGTTCGAGGGCGCGGTCGACGTCTTCCAGTATCTTTCGCGCCTCTTCCACCGCGATCTTCCCCGTCGCCGTCAGTTCGATCTTATTCTTTCCGCGAATGAAGAGAGGGGCGCCGAATTCTTCCTCCACGCGTCGCATCGCGCGAGTGACGGAAGGCGTCGATATGAAGAATTTCTCCGCGACTCGAGCAAGCGATCCGAGCTCTTCAAACGCGACAAGTTGACTCAAATCATAAAGGCTCAGCAATTCGAAACTCCTTTGCATTTCATTTTATGAAACGTAGCTTCCGTTTTTTATAGCGTAGACGTTTAAAAAAACAATAGTATTATTGTATGTCAAAGAGAAATACATTTCAAAAAACGGAGTCTCTATTATGGAATACGTTACGTTAAACAACGGTATTAAAATGCCCCAATTGGGTTACGGCGTTTATCAAGTCCCGCCGGAGGACGCCAAACGTTACGTTCTCGACGCGATCGAAGTCGGCTATCGAAGCGTCGACACGGCGCAAGCCTACCGCAACGAAGAGGGCGTTGGCGAAGCGTTGGCCGAATCGGGGCTTCCGCGCGAAGAATTCTTCCTTACAACCAAAGTCTGGATCAGCGCCGCTGGGTACGAAAAGGCGAAAGCGTCGATTCACGAATCGTTGAAGAAATTGAAGACCGACTATCTCGACCTTCTTCTGATCCATCAACCCTTTGGAGACTACTACGGGACGTATCGCGCGATGGAGGTGTTCTACAAGGCGGGACAAGTTCGCGCCTTGGGCGTCTCCAATTTCGGACCCGATCGCTATTTGGATATTCAGAAGTTTGTCGAGATCAAACCCGCCGTCAACCAGGTGGAAACGCACGTCTTCCAACAACAGAAGATCGCGCGGAAATATCTCGAGAAATACGGATGCCAAATCGAATCCTGGGGGCCTTTTGCGGAAGGGCGAAAGGACTATTTCACGAATCCGACCCTCGTCGCAATCGGCGCGAAGCACGGCAAGACCGCCGCGCAAACGGCGCTCCGCTTCCTAATTCAAAGCAACGTTGTCGTCATTCCAAAGTCGGTTCATAAAGAGAGAATGCGTCAAAATCTTGAAATCTTCGACTTCGCGCTAACCCCCGAAGAAATGGCGGTGATCGAAGCCCTCGACGAAGGGAAAAGCCTCTTCTTTTCTCACTACGATCCCGAGACCGTCGAATGGTTCATGTCGAGAGTGTGACGACGCGCTAAGTCGCAAACTTTTCAACGCACAACGCTAAAAGGAGATGCAAATGAAAATTGTACAAACCTCGGGACGCGATAATCTAGGAGAATTCGCGTCGAAATTTGCGGAGCTCAACGACGACGTCTTGTTTGGACAGGTTTGGAATCGCGAAGACAAGCTCTCTCAGCGCGATCGAAGCGTCGTTACCGTCGTCGCGCTCATGGCGCAGGGATTGACCGATTCGTCTTTCCGTCACCATTTGGAGTTCGCCAAGAAAAATGGCGTCACGAAGACGGAGATCGCGGAAATCCTCACTCACGCCGCCTTTTACGCGGGATGGCCAAAAGCCTGGGCCGCGTTCAGAATCGCTAAGGAAGTTTGGACGGAAGACGACGCGGTCGACGCCAAAACCGCGCACGAAAAGAGTATGATCTTTCCCATCGGCGAACCGAACGTCGAATACGCCAAGTACTTCATAGGAAAAAGCTATTTAAAACTCGTTTCCTCAGCACAAATCTTCGTTTTCAACGTCACCTTCGAACCGGGTTGCCGAAATAATTGGCATATCCATCACGCAGACCAAGGGGGCGGACAGATCCTCGTTTGCATCGCCGGGCGCGGATACTATCAGCAGGAAGGAAAAGCCCCGCAAAAGCTCTTACCGGGCGACGTCGTCAACATCCCCACGGGCGTCAAACATTGGCACGGCGCTGCCTCCGACAGCTGGTTCTCGCACCTTGCCGTCGAAGTCCCCGGCGTCAACACCTCCAACGAATGGCTTGAGCCCGTGACGGACGACGTTTACTCCAAGCTCCCCTCCTGAACCTCCCATTCCGTAGCGCTCTCGAATAGAAAACGCCCCGCGAAAGTCGTCGTCGACCGTCGCGGGGCGTCTTATTATCTGAGCGCGTTGGAAATCGCTTGCGTCGACGCGGATTAGCCACGCATGCGCGTGACGAGCTTCGGCTCTTCGATGAGAACCGTCGAATTCGGCGCGACGGACTCCGTGATCCAGACGCTCGACCCGATCGTCGAGTTGCGTCCGATCACCACGTCCCCGCCAAGGATCGTCGCGTTAGCGTACACGACAACGTTGTCTTCCAGCGTGGGATGGCGCTTCGTGTTGCGCACAAGATCCCCCTGCGCGTCCCTCTTAAAGCTCAGAGCCCCGAGGGTCACCCCTTGGTATAGCTTGACCCAGTCGCCGATCTCGCACGTCTCGCCGATCACGACGCCCGTGCCGTGGTCGATGAAAAAATGCTCGCCGATCTTCGCGCCGGGGTGAATGTCGATTCCTGTGTTCGAATGCGCGTACTCCGTCATAATGCGCGGTATGAGAGGAACGCCGAGTTCCCAAAGGACGCGCGCAACGCGGTACACGACGATCGCATCGAAGCCGGGATAGCAGAAAACGACCTCGTCCGTCGACTTGCACGCGGGGTCTCCCTTGATCGCCGCTTCTGCGTCCATCGCCAGTTTGAGGCGAAGCTCGGGGATGCGTCGCAAGAATTCGCGGGTAATTTCCTCGCCGCCGCGCTGGACGCGTTGGCGCAGGAACGGATCGCACAAATTCGTCCCCTCGCAGAGCGCGCGCGCGATCTGAGCGCTGAGCGTCTCAAAAACGTCGTCCACAAGGCAACCGACGTAATATTCGATATTCGACATGTCGAGACGATCGCGACGACGATAGCCGGGAAAGAGGATTTCATTGAGATCGTTGAGCACGTGAACTATCGCCTCTTTATTCGGGAGAGGACAACAGTCGAAACGACTCGTCGAGCGCGTCATGGCGTACGACGCGACGATATTCTTAGTGATCTCTGGAAGACTTGAGCGAATCGAAGTCGATCCGTTCCCGACAACGGGTATTTCTGACGTCATGAAAACACTCCCGATAGTAACGACATAGAACGCGTAGTCCGTCTATTATCGGACGCGCCAGCTCTTTGTCAAGAATCGGCGCGACGCTAAAGAACGCGCGTTGTTTAACTTAGGAATCCGACGCGGATTCCTCGCGCGTATTGTCCTTAACGCCTAACGC
>CAVGEG010000102.1:0-10077 GCA_963628165.1 Paratractidigestivibacter sp.
CTCCAAGGGACGACTCTTTCGCTCCCGGAGCCCTCCAAAGCCGCCGTCGAGACGCCTCCCAACGTCAAAACGCTCAAAGAACAAGCGGTTCCTCGACAGTAAAAAATCTCGTATTTTTCGGTTTTTAACTAAAGTTTCTCCCCTGTTTTGACGCGCCGCGACCCTTGCGGCGCTTTCTCAAAAAAAACTACGGTTTCTTTTGCAAAAACCTTGCTAATTTCTAAACCTTTTAACGTCTGAGACGATAATACCTGTAACGGCGGTTGTAAGACCCCGATAGTTGCTTCACTCGCGTTTTACTGAGTCTTCGAGACCCTAAACGCATCGTGGAACCCATGCTCGCCGTGTCGATCTGGACGACCGACGAAGCCGCGGTTCTTGAATTAGTTCAACATGGACGTTGGTTAATTGTCTAGCGGGACGTTCGCGTACGTTCTACGTCGCCAAGGAGGAATATATGATCGCGACTCAGTCTGACCCCGAAACGGTTGCTCGTATGTGGCAGGACTTTATTGTCGATCGTTCTAATCAAACCTTACGCAACGAGCTTATCGAGCAGTATTTGCCCCTCGTGCGTTATCACGCTGAACGCGTTTGGTCGCGCCTTCCCGACGAAGTCGACGTCGACGATCTCGCTTCCGCAGGCGTCTTTGGCCTCATGGACGCTATCGACGCGTACGATCCTTCGCGAAGCGTCAAGTTTGAGACCTATTGCGTTCCGCGCATCCGCGGCGCCATGCTCGACGAATTGCGTAGCACCGACTGGGTTCCTCGTCTCGTCCGCTCCCGCGCGAGAAAGCTTTCCGAAGCGAATAAGGAACTTTCGAGCAAGCTCGGAAGAATGCCCACGCAAGAGGAACTCGCCAAGCATCTTAATCTTGACAAGAACGAACTCGAACGCGTCATGAACGACGCGAACGCCGTCAATCTCGTCAGTCTCAATAAGAAGTGGTTTGAGACCGACGGCTCGAAAGACGTCAGCGAAATCGATCTCGTCGAAGATGAAAATAGCGAAGATCCGACGAGCAGATTGCAGAAATCCGACGTCATCCGCATGGTCACTCGCGGACTCAATCGCAACGAAAGAATGATTATCATCCTCTATTATTATGAGGAGATGACGATGAAAGAAATCGGAGCGGCGCTCGATTTGAGCGAAAGCCGCGTCAGTCAAATGCATAGTTCCATCGTCGCAAGACTTCAGAAGCAACTCAAAGATCGCAAAATGGAATTTGTTTGAGCCTCGAAATCGTCTATTAACGCACCGTCCATAGAGACCCGCCGAGCGCCGAGTAAGCCGCGGCGGGTCTTTTCATTCTACAAACGGGGGGAAGTATACAAGGAAGCGTTCGTCTGTAAAATGGAGGCGCGGAGGGGCGTTTAACCTCGTCGCGTTTACTATATAGACGGAGATTCCAGATGAAAAAAAGCTTATTCTCACTGACGTCGGCGATCGTCGCGCTTACGTGCCTCGCCCTCTTCTCAGCGCCGAGCGTTCTGCGCGCTCAGTCTTTCCTCGACCAAAACGTTGGCCTAGATCCAAGCGCGTCCTTCTCTCCTCTCCAATTCTCCGTAGATATTCCCACTGCGCCCGATCCTTCCTCCGTCGAACCGCTGACGGCGGATGGTTGCGTCGCGCCCGTCCCCTCTTCCGTCGCCGCTGACGCCAAAGAATGGGCGCGCGAAGGGCGCGAACTCGTCGCGTTTTTGTCGGTTCAGACCCCTGTCGCCGACGGCTGGCATATCTATACCCCGACTCAAGGCGCGGGGGGGGCTCCCACCCTCTTTGAAAAGATGAAGGTCGCCCTTGATAAGAAGGAAACCGACGCGGTCGAAATCGGCGACGTCAGCCTCGCCACCGCGCCGATTTTCGTCAAAGACCCGTACGACTCGACGCTCGAAGAACTCTTCGGACGCGTCGAATGGATCGCGCCGATCTATGCGAAAAGCGCGCCGACCGACCTGACGACTCTCGAAGTTTCAGGCGAAATCTCCGCGCTCGCGTGTTCCGACGGCGAAGGGGGCGTATGCGTTCCTCAAAATGTCGGCTTTAGCGTTAAATACGACGCCGACGCCACGGTCGAAGACGTCCTCGCGGCGATTGTTCGACCGCAGGAGAGCGCGTCGGAAGACGCCGTTAGCGCCGATCCTGCGCAAGAAGACGAAGTCAAGACGCAAGAAAACGCGGGAATTGTCGTCGAGGGCGCCCAAAAGACCAAGCGCGGGCTCTTTGTTCTCCTTTTGACCGCGTTTTTGGGCGGGCTTGTCTTGAACGTGACGCCGTGCGTTTTGCCCGTCGTCGGGCTCAAGATCCTCTCCTTCTTTGAGCAAGCGGGGCGTAGCCGCGCGAGCGCGTTCGTACTGAACGTTTGGTACGCGCTCGGCGTCTTGATCGTCTTCGGCGCCTTGGCCTTTGCAAGCGTCGGCCTAAGCTTCCTCTTCACGCGTTCCCTCTTCCAGATCGTCATGGGCGCGATCGTCTTCGCGATGGCCCTGAGCCTCATGGGGGTATGGGAGCTCCAGACCCCCGCGTTCCTTGGCGGGGAGCGTTCGAACAAGCTCGTCTCGAAAGAAGGCCCCGCGGGCGCCGTCTTCAAGGGAATCATCACGACCCTATTGGCGATTCCCTGCGGCGCGCCTCTGCTGAGCCCCGCGCTTGACTGGGCGAGCGAGATGACGCGTCAGGGCCAGACGACCCTCGTCGTCGCCGTATATCTCCTCATCGGCTTAGGGATGGCGTCCCCCTTCCTCGTCGCGGGGGCGTTCCCCGAACTGCTGAAATTCTTCCCCAAGCCGGGAGAATGGATGGGGACCTTCCGCAAAACGATGGGGTATTTCCTCTTGATCGCCGTCGTCTGGATCCTCTACTCCGCGCCTCTGGAGATGCAACTCCCGACCCTTGCGTTCCTCTTTGCGATCTGGTTCGCGTGCTGGAATATTGGTCGTCTCCAATTTGAGGCGACAAGTCCTGGCAAAAAATGCGCAAGTTGGATCGTCTCATGCGTCCTTCTCTTAGTCGTAACGCTTTTCTCCTTCAACTTCCCGCACAATCCCCTCAAGACGACGCTTCAAAGCGCGAGCGCCGCGAAGGCGACGCGTTGGGCGATCAGAGCGCAACGCGACGGCGCCCTCAATCAAGAACACTGGGAGCTCTTCGATCGCGCGACCCTAGACCGAGAACTCGCCAACGGACGATACGTCGCCGTCGACTTCACCGCCGACTGGTGCGTCAATTGTAAGTTCCTGGAAAAAACGATCCTGCACACGCCCGAAGTTGAAGCGATCTTCGATAGCAAAAATATTCTCACCCTCACAGCCGACTGGACGAATCAGGACGCGCAGACCCCCGACGTCCTCGCGATTAACGAACTTCTCGACCAATGCGGCGCGCGACAGGTTCCCACGCTCATGATCTTCAACCCGGCTAATCCGTCTGCGCCGATCATTTTGAAGGGTCTCTACTCGAAGGGAACGCTTCTCGAAGCCCTACAAACGATTCCAGACGCCGAATAATATCAACTTTTTGTCAGATCGATAGCAACTTTCTCATACGTTTAATCGTAATTAAGGGAGGAGGAGTCGCCATGGCGGCCAACACTGAGGCGCTTGAAGCGCTACGATGGAAGAAATTTCCTCTATTAAACGACGGGTTCGTCTGCCTTGTCGACGCGATGGGATCCGACGATTCGGTCGTTCAGGCCGCTCGCGTTAGTTACGGATCCGGAACAAAATCCGTCTCCGACGACCGCACCCTCATTCGTTACCTCATGCGTCACCGCCATACCACCCCTTTCGAAATGGCAGAAGTCAAACTTCTCGTCAGGGCGCCAATGGACGTTTGGCGACAGTGGATCCGGCACCGAACCGCCTCCGTCAACGAATATTCGACGCGATATTCCGTCGCGATCGATTCCGCGACGACAACCCCCTCCGACGCGTGGAGAACGCAAGCCGCGTCGAATCGACAGGGAAGCGACGGCGTCCTCGATCCGGAAATTGGCGCGGAGTTGACCTCTTCGGAAGAAACGTTCCTCACCTCCGCGCGCGCTCTTTATAAAAAGCGCGTGGAAATGGGCGTCGCACGCGAACAGGCCCGAAAGGATCTCCCCCTCTCGACGTATACCCAAGCGTACTGGAAATGCGACCTCCACAACCTTTTCCATTTCCTCGCCTTGAGAATGGAAAAACACGCGCAATTAGAAATTAGGGAATACGCGACCGTGATCGGCGAAGAGATTATCAAGCCCCTCTTCCCGATCTCGTACGCCGCCTTTAAAGATTACAAGTTCGGCGCCATGACCTTGTCGACGCTCGAACAAGAAACGATCGCCAGACTCGCCGCCGCGGAGAAGATTCCCGCCTCGAAAGAGGAGTTTATGCAACACGGGGACGAGTCGTGGCAAGGGCTCGCTCGGTGTCGCGAACGCGACGAAGCGTGGGAAAAGTTCGTCTCCCTTGGACTCGCTCGCGAATGACGCGCTCCCTTTATTTATAAGGAGTCAACTACAACTATGAAACGTTTCGCCTTTGTTATCGCGTCGTTAAGCGTCGGCGCTCTCCTATCCTTTGGAGAAGCCGTCGACTCTCTTCGTTCCACTCCTCGCGTCTTCGCACAAGAACAAGACGATCTCGATTTCTCGCTCGCTAACGACGAAGACGAGAAGACGGAACCCCTCGTCTTAACCGTCGACGACGAGAACGTCCAAGGCGCCCAAAACGCCCCCGCGAACGACGCTGTGGAAGAGCTCCCTCAAGAAGCGGTTCTCGTCAATTCGCCTCTACTCCCGCCCCCCGCGTTCCGCAATTCCGAAGTCGATCGTCCCGTCGACGTCGACGAAATGAACGCTCTCTCGCGTCAACCTCTCTTCAAGGAGTTCACCGCGATCATCGGCGAGAACGATCCGCTCCCCGAAGATATCGACGTGACGGAGCTGAACGTGCCCGGCGCGACGCTCGTCATGCCCGCGCTCCCGGCGACGGGGCCTAGTCAAGTCAATCCGAGCCTTGAAAAACTCCTGCAAGAGAGCCTCGCCGTCGCCGCCGTAAAGATTGACCCAGCTCTTCTCAGCCCCGAGCAACGCGCTTCCGTCGAAGCCATGGACGCCGAGATTCAGCGCCTCGCCGCATATTGGATCGACGCGGAGGTCAACCGCAACGTCGCCGGAAAACGCGAAAGAGATTGGGCGCGTGGCGATCTCGAAAGATTCTCCGTCGCCCCCTCGAAAGTCGTCGACGCTCCCTCCGCAGACTGGGCCCTCGCTCTCGACGAACCCTTCTGGTTCCAGGTCTTCGACCCCGAGACGAACGAGACCTTCTACACCAAGGCGGGGGATTTTGAGCAAGTCGACGCCGACGGTTCCGTCGCTCTCATGCGCGACGGCGCTCTCTACGCCCTCTCGATTCAAGTCGGGCGCGTCATGCCTTCGGGAAGAGCTAAGCGCGTAAAGATTCTCAAGAACGGCCAGATTCAAGGAGTCGAGTTTGACGGAAAAATCGTCACCGACTTCAATCTCGGCACGATTCCTCTCTTCGTCTTCGCGAAGCCCTCGCGACTCGCCTCGCACGACGGCGTTCTCTTCACCCCGACGCCATTGTCGGGAGAACCGCAACGCGCCGATCTGACCCCCGCGACAAAATTCGGCGTCACCCAACATAAACTCGTCCTCTCGAACGGCGTCCCGGAAAAGATCCTCGAAAGAATCGTAACCCTCTGTCGATCGAAAGCGAAGTTTCTGGAACTCCTCGGACAAAGCGCATCTTCGCCTGGGAGCGACGCGCAATCCGCCGATTCGGAAGCGTCCGCCCTTGACGCGTCGGACTCGACCGAATTGATTCTCCCCGAATAGTCCTTCGCCAATAAAGAAAGGCCCCGCGCTTAAAAACGCGACGCCTTTCTTCGTTCCGCTCGGCTTTAATCGCCGATATAGAGACGCAAACGCGGCTCGCCATAGCCTCCTTGCGTTCTTGCAAACTGTCCGCGAAGCGCGTCAAAAGATAGAATGCGAGGCTCCGCGTCCGTCTTTTCGACGCGCGCGACGCGGAGGGCCGCGCTTCGTATCGGCGCGTTGCCTCCTTTGGACTCGCGTTCGCGCGCAGCTACAAGCGCTAACGCCGCCAACGCAAGATCCGCCGTTTCGCGACAACTACCCGTTCCGTCGACGAGTTGCCGCGTCAATTTTTCGCGTACGTATTTCAATCCTTGTTCAATTTCGTCTTCTATCTTCATCGCTCGATCCTCCCATCCGTGGGCGTTCGTGAACTTACCCTCTAAGAATAAAAAAAAGGCGACTATTACGCAAGTTCGATTCAGGGTTTTATATGAAAAAAGAAGACTTTAGCGCTCGTCGACGGCGCTCTGCGTAAAATAACGAACCTAATGCGGAGCGTCCCCTTTCGTTGAATCTTTCCAAAAATCTTGCCGTTAATACTAAGGGGGCTTTGCGCCCTAGGTTAAGGGAAAGCTATGATTCGGATTTTGAAAACAAGGCGAGGAGCCACGCGCGCGTTCGCCGTTGCGCTCGGGCTTCTTCTCACTCTCGGCGTTAGCGCGACTTACGCCGCTCAAACGCGCGTCGTCATGAAGGACGGAAGACTCTTTATCGGCTCTATTTTCCCGACAAAAAGCGTCGCTGAAACGACCGAGTCGCGCACTGAACGCGATTCTTCTCCCGTCACGTCGGAAAAAATCCTTGCCGTCGACGACGAACTTAGAAGAATCTATATCCCGAGAAACAACGTCGCCGACCTCATTCCCGACGAATCGGGAGCCGCCGCCGACGTCTTCAGAATCTCGCAACGCGTCAATACGAATCCCAACGAGAAGGTCGCCGCACTAGGAGCATGGCGCGTCGTCGAGGATTTTGACCTCTTCGGACGCCGCGTTATCGTCGCGGGGAACGCGACGATCGTTCAGGGCGTCACCGAAATCGCCCCGACCTATATTCGCGTTCAAGGACTCACTCATAATCTCGATATGCGCCTTTCCCCGTATGTCGTTCCGCGCGAAGTCCTCTCCGCTCTCATCAAAAAACAGATCGATCCGAACTCCCTCGAAGACAGACTCCGCGTCTACCAATTCTACGTCCAAGCCGCCCTCTACGAACAAGCGGTCGAAGAGTTGCAGGAGATCATCAAAGATTTCGAACAGGAAGAGTCGAACGGTTCACGCCTCGACGTCGCGTTGCGTCTCATCAAGCAAATGTCGGCGGAACGCCTCATCAACGAATTGGAGATGCGTCGCGCCGCAGGACAGCACAAGAAGGTGCGCGAACTCATCGCCGCGTTCGAAGAGGATCGCGTCTCCCCAGAGAAGTTACAGGCGCTCAGAAGAATGAGGCGCGAATTCGAAGCGGAAGACAAGAAACGCGACGAAATCATCCAAGAAATCGACGAACTCGTCGAAAAGCTCGAAGACGAAGAGCTCAAAAAGGGACTCTCCGCCCTCTGTTCCGAAATCAAGCGCGAACTCACCCCCAACACGATCGGACGATTCGCCGCGTTCGAACAGGCGCTCATCGACTCCTCCCTCAACGACTCCCAAAGACTCGCGATCGGCCTCTCAGGATGGCTCGTCGGAAATATCGGCGCAGACTCGAGAATTGAAATGACCGCTTCCCTCTATCGCGTGCGTCAGGCGACTCGACGCTATCTCCTGGAGTCGCGACCTTTACAGCGCGAAGAGTTGTGGAAGCAGATCAAGGGGGAAGAGGCCGCGACGCCGAAATTCGTCAGCCTCATCCTTGCGAATATGAAGCCCCCTAAGAGCCCGCCTCGTTCCGCGAAGGAGACTCCTTCCCAATATGAAATAACCGTACCCTCCTTCCAAAACGGGAAAAATTTCTCCTACTGCGTTCAGTTGCCTCCGGAATATGATCCGAATAAGAAATATCCGACGATCGTCTCTCTTCACGGGGAGCGCTCCGAACCGATTAACCAGTTGAATTGGTGGTGCGGGCCGTGGACGGAAAAAGTAAACGCTCTGGGAAAGAAGGTTTACGAGCGTTACGGACAAGCGTCGCGTTTCGGATATATCGTCATTGCGCCAAGATGGACGGAGAAGGGGATTCCGTACGACTATTCGGCGATACCTTGTGCGGCGACCCTTTATTGCCTACGCGACGCCTTGCGCACCTTTTCGATCGACGTCGACCGAATTTTCCTCGCGGGCTTCTACACGGGAGCCGAAGCGGTTTGGGACGTCGCGCTCGGAAGGCCCGACCTCTGGGCGGGGATTATCCCCGTTTGCGGGGAAGCGAAATACATGACCGCGATTTTGAAGAAAAACGCGCAGTTCGTGCCCGTGTACGGCGTCGGCGGGGAGCTTGACGGCGGTAAACTAATCGCCAGTCGCGAGACTCTCGACTGGGGAATGGATCTTTCGAAGCCTTTCGATATGACGTACGTCCTATATAAGGGGCGCGGACAGGAGACCTTCGCGGAAGAGACGACAAAGATCTTCGAATGGATGGCCGTGCGCTCGCGAACCTTTATGTCCCCGGACGAACGCGTCGCGTATTCCGCGCGACCATGGGACAACTTCTTCTGGTGCGCCGAGCTCTTCGACTTCCCCGCCAACGCGATGGTCGACCCCCTTTACACGCGAAGCCTAGGGCCGATGTATCGTCCGGCGAAGACCGAGTTTTTCAAAGTCGTCAACAACAGAGTGCGCGTCGTCTCGAACGCCAATCGCGGAGTCATTTTCCTCTCCCCCGATTTGGTCGATTTTGATCGGAAGATCGAGGTTCTTTTCAACGGAAAGAAGCTCACGCCCCAAAGCGGACGCGTCCAGCCATCGACGCGCGTGATCTTGGAAGACGCGAGAACTCGCGCTGATCGACAACACCCCTTCTGGGCGTCCCTCAACTCCGAATTACCGGGACAAACGAACGAGTGGGATCAGTAGCTCGAAGCGTTTGAGAGGGAAGAAGGAGGCGCGCCGCGTCAAGGTTTTTTCATCAGCGCTTCCTGCACGGCGTCGAGACCCTCATTCTTCCAGGTCGTGGGAGATTGCGCGACGGATATAAATCACGAGTCCAACGAACGCCAAGAGAGTCGCAAGAGCGCCGTAAAAAAGAAGACGGTTCCTTTTTTTGCCCAAGCCCCCTTCCGGCTCTTCGACCTCCGGATCCACGTAAGGATATTCCTTATTGTAGAACTGCCAAAATTCTTCGTCGCTCGCATAGGTAACCTCAGGCGCGTCGGTTCCCCAGACGTGCGTCGAGGTCGTCGGTTTTTCTTCGTCTTCGCGCCAATTTTGTTCACGTACGACCATTCCTGGCAAAAAGTGAAAATCGGAGAAATTCGGAGACGGCACGTTAATCGACACGCCGCGTATCACAATCTTCGTCAAAGAACTTCTCTGCCCCGCGCTATGTTCCCGATATTCCACGTTTGTCGGAATCCAAATCCCTTCGCCAAACTCTTTGAACTTGTCCACCGCGTATTCCGACACGACTCTCTTATCGGGATCCTTTTTCATTCGAACGTTGAGCTGATATCCCGCGACCGCGTAATTTTTCGACTCGTTTAAGGAAAGATACATCGTCCACGAGTCGAAAAACGACTCGTAGTCCCCTTGGACGGAATCGGCGCGAATTTCGAGTTGCACGAGAATGTCGCCGTTGGACGCGCGGGAGCGTTTGAGAATCTTCGACGGGTACTTCGCGACAAGATCGGGGAGAGAGATCGAATCCGACTCGGAGGGCGTCGAAAAATAGCGCGGAATCGGGCACGAGAACCAGAAGCGCCAATGTTTGTAACGGTTAGAGATCGACGCGCGGAATCCGCGACGCCGCAGTCCCTCGAAGTCTTCGAGACGCGTTTCGGCGATCGGCCAAAGATCCGCGGGCTCTGAAAGTTCGTACGTCTTTTCTCCGTCGAAATAACTCAGCGACACGACGTTCGCCGTCAACGGCTTGGATTCCGGGTTGAGAGGATCGAGAGGAAACGTCGTCGTTCGCCCTTCGAGAAACTTCATGCGATTCCCGACCATCTCCCAGTCGCATTCTTTGAAGACGTTCGTCGACGTTCGCGTCCGACTTTCGCGTCGATACTGAATCCTCAGCGCGCGCACTTCCT
>CAVGEG010000103.1:0-384 GCA_963628165.1 Paratractidigestivibacter sp.
GCTCAAGATGCTGAGAGCCATGATCCCTAGCATGCAAACAAGGAAGATAACGTCAAATAACACGTTGGCTTTCTTAAAGGGAATCCCCGCGGATATATCAAGCAGGAATAAAAGAAAGAGCAGAGACGAGATTACTGTCGAGAAGACACACAGAATTTTACCCATATCGGTTCCCCAATAATATACCAACACTCGATCAACCCAATTTGAACGCTCTAATCCGCTTCAACCTCACTTTTCCACGGATCACAAAAACGCATTCAGTTTGACTAATTGGCTACAACCCAAAACATCGAGTTGCGCCGACAAAAGAATGCACGCGTCATCTCCCCCTCAGTATAATCTAAATTTGACTCGATTCAAACAAGTCTTTGTCTTTTTTTC
>CAVGEG010000103.1:394-4450 GCA_963628165.1 Paratractidigestivibacter sp.
ACGTCGACTTGTATTACTCGGCAGGAGCAATCGGTAATCTTATTGTAAAAGCTGTTCCCTTACCGACGGAACTTTCGACTCGAATTTTTCCCAAATGTTCTTCGATGATTCGTTTGCACAATGAAAGCCCCAGTCCCGTTCCGCCTTTTCCTGTCGCGTCCGGTCCTTTTTTGGTAGAATAGAATGCGTCGAATATATGGGGCAACTTCTCCTTAGGGATCCCCACGCCGTGATCCCTAATTACTAGATCTACATAATTGGCGTCTTTTATGGCTCTGTGCAACTTTATTAGGATGACGCCTCCGGTGGGGGAGGCTTGCCGAGCGTTTACTAAAAGGTTGATTAAAACCTGTTGTATTTGATTTCCGTTGATCAAAACGGGAGGAACGTCTTGAAAATTTTTATCTATCTGGATATGAAATTTAGACATTTCTCTGGCTAAGAGGAGTAGGACGGCTTCTATGATTTCTTTTAGATCCGTGGCTTCCTTGGTATTCTTCCTATTTCGAGCAAGTCCCAGTACTACCTTGACGATTTTAGCGGCTTGGTTCGAGGCGTCCAATATTTTTTCAAATAGTTCGTCTTTGGTTGCGGAGTCCTGATGACGAAGGCCCATTCGCGCATAATTTATCGTAAGCGTCAGAATGTTATTAAATTCATGCGCCGTAGTGCCCGCTAGCTCGCCAACAGCGGAAAGAGATTGAAGGCTGGCGAGCGCTTCTTCTAATTGCTTTACTTTGGCTTGTAGTTCTGATATTTCCTTGTTGTAATGCTCATACGACATCTGGTTTCCTGCAACTCCACTTTATAGACTGTTACAAGCATAGGCGCGTAGAGGAACTGATCCAATCGCTTTATGGTTATATCGGCTTTTCTTTTAAGTTTCTCCCTTTTTTCTTCCCTGACGTGCGGAAACAAGCCTTTAAAGTTAAAGCCATGTATTATAAGCTAGTTTAGGTCGCATGTGTTTTGGAAAAAAGGAATGGACTCATGAACTCGCCCCTTTCTTGGAATCTGTTTTTGTTCTTTGTTGTTAGTTTGACGACCTTATTGCTGTGGGGATACTTTTATCTTGGCGTGTATCTTCTTCAATATAAGGCTCGCCGATTAGAAAATTTGGGACGTGGTAAAGTCGCAATTCAATCCCTTTTGAGCGCCATAAATTTTTCTCCTCGAGATTCTCGTTTGTGGGAGAGAATAGGCTGTTTCTATCTTCATCAAGGTGAAATTGAAAAGGGTGTTGAAGCGATTCAGCGCTCGTCTGCTTTGGAGCCTGCGACGTTGGAACGCTCGTTGCGTTACGCTCAAGAATTGTGCGACGTTGGCGCGTATGAAAGCGCCCTGTCGGTTATCAACTCGCTTTCACAGGAAGGAGAGAGTTTTGCTGTAAGGCGCGTTTTAATGCGTTGCGTCATTGAATTTGAGCTACTGCATTTTAGCGAGGTTGAAAAAGACTGTAATTGGTTGCTTGATAAAGGGAATGAAGTATTAGACGCTTATGTATACAATTTACGTGGAATTGCTCGACTAATGCTCGACCGCAATGAAGAAGCGTTAGCTGATTTTGAGACCTCTTACCTTATTGAACCTCGAATAAGCGAAACGCAGTTGTATTGCGCCGTAGCCTGGTACAGACGTGGCTTTTGTCAGAAGACTATTATGCTGTGCGACATAATTCTCAACACGGATCCTAACAACATAGTGGCAAGTTATTATCGCCGTCTTGCAAATGAGAAAATTCAATCTCGTTTATAGACGATAGTAAAATGGTTGAAGAGGTTTGGGGTTTGGATACAATCACGAGTAGGTCATTTGACTTTCTGAGAGTCTGGTGAGATGTTGATAGATAGAGGTGAGTGTGAGTAGAAACTATCTTAAACGCGTCGTTGAAGTTGCCGATTTAGACGACCCTCGTATCGGCGCCTATCGAAATCTTAAGGAAAGGACGCTCCGTGGAGAGTCCATTTTCATCGCCGAAGGAAGTCTTGTGGTCGAACGCCTGTTGGCGTCGTCCTTTCAGGTTGAGTCGCTACTAATAACTCAAAAAGAGGGCTTGGATAGACCGTTGTCTCTCGTTCCAGAAGACGTGCCGATCTATTACCTAGAGGAAAGATTGGCGATTAATCGTCTCGTCGGATTTGATTTCAGTAGAGGTGTTTTAGCCGTTGGCAAACGCAAGGAACTACTGACGATGACCGAAGGGTTTGCAAGCTACTTCAACGGCGACAAGAATCGTGATCCCGATCTTTCTGGAAAATGGCCTGTGCGAAAACGAAGAGCCTGGGTTATGCTCCCCGACGCTACGAAACCGGATAATTTAGGGCTTGCATTTAGATGCGGAGCCGCGCTAGACGCCGAAGCGGTTATTTTAGGGGAACAGTGTTGCGATCCTTTTTCTCGTCGCGCTCTTCGCGTTTCAATGGGAGGTGTTTTACAGACGCCTATTTATCAAGCGAAGAATCTCAAAGAAGAAATGATTGAATGCCATAAACGCTGGGGAGTGCCTTTTTACGCGACTATCCTAGACGATAGGGCGATCTCGTCTTATGATTTTGCTTCTTCCTCTCTCGTTAAACGCCATGAAGCTGTGTTTGTTTTCGGTAACGAGTATTCGGGGTTGGACTCAGAGATGGTTTCTTTGTGCGACGAATCCGTTAAGATACCAATGAGAGGCGATGTTGATTCGCTAAATTTAGGCGTCTCCGTTGGTATTTTTTTATACGAGTTCAATCGATGGAACTGAATTTTGACAACCTTTGAAAGATTAGTACCTGACGACGTCGTTTTTTAGGAATGGAGTTAGAAGATGAAAAGTAGATTATTAAGCGTCATGAGCGCCTCTTGCGTCTTGGCGTTGGCGCTTGGATGTTCGGAACCTGTGCCTATGGAGGGGATTCAGCAGACGCCTTCCGCAGAAACGAAAGTTGAAAGCGCGTCTGTTGAAACTGAAAGTGCGCCCGAGGAATCAACGGAATCGGAAGAAGAATATCAACTAAAAAAAGCTGGGGTAGGCGCCACTGGCAAGGGGCAGTATGAAGTCACCGCAGAGCAACCAATGTCAATCATAACGACCCCTGTTTCAACCTATTTTTATGCTCAGGAAAAGACTGTCTTTGATATGCAAATTCCTCAAGCGCTGAACCTCTTCCAGGCCTCGGAAGGTCGGTATCCGGATTCTGAGGAAGAGTTCATGAATAAGATCGTCAAAGCCAATATGATCGTATTGCCTAAGCTACCGGAGGGGGATTCATACGTTTATGACGTGCCTACTCACTCGCTGATGGTTCGAACTGTGAAAAAATGACGAATTTGTGAGCACGGAATTCTAAACGAACAACCAAGTATTTAAGGGCGAGTCGTTTCTACGCGCCTTAAAACGCGATCTCAGTTTCGTTTTGGGCGACGGTTTGCTAATAGAAAAGCGATAGAACTCGTTAGGTTCTATCGCTTTTCTTTGTTTCGGCGTCAGATTAGTTCGTTATCAGTCGTTTGTAATGAACGAAAAGCAAAGCTCGTCGAGGACGTCGTCGTCAAGCACGGCTTCACTCTCGTCGACGAGAGCCTGATCAAGTACGGCGTTGCTACTAGAGCCTTCGATATGAACAACGTCAAACGTTGACCAAATACCTTCGCCGACTCCGTTTTCGTCAACTAACTCGATAGAGATCATGTAATCTCCGTCTTTTTGATAGTTATGCGCAAAGCAAGCCGCTAAAGACAGTCTGTCGACGATCGAGCAGGGGGTATCGTCGCCCCAATTGATTCGCCACCTTGACACCGCCTTATTTTCTGATTCTAGGGAAAGTCGGACGAAACCAGGAATATTGTTGAACGTTTGTAATTCGACGTCGGCTGTGGGAGGGGAAGAAATAGAAACGACGCCCAGATTCGTTGTTTTAGTCACTCCATTTTTCGTTTGGGTGTAGGAGACCTTTGAGGAATTAATCAAAGAACTGTCCACCCAGCAATCGTTTTGCCCATTCAGAACTTCTTCAACAATACCGTCGTTATTGAGATCCCAACGGGAAATCCCAGAAGGGGCATAGTCCTTTAAAT
>CAVGEG010000103.1:4460-10071 GCA_963628165.1 Paratractidigestivibacter sp.
CTATTCTCGACTGAAAGAATTATGGGAGCAAACGTCGTGCCGTTGAAACCAGCCTCTGGCGTCAAAAGACGAGTATGGATTGTTATCGCCTCAGGAATGTCCACATTGTCTAGTTGAGAGCTTAGCGAGACGGTTATTGTTTGATACTCCTTGTAGTTTTCAGGCGTGAAGAGCAATACGTCCGTTGATAACGACGCTACCTCCGACGACGAGCTGAAATAAAGGATCACGTTTGAGGACGGCTTCTTCGCCAGACTAACCGAGAAGGATCCGTCTTCGTTAACTGAAATGTTATAGGAAGAGCTGTCGATATTGCCAACTCGAAGGTTTGACGAGGCAATCTTTGAAATTTCAGCCGAACCTGAGATACTCAGACAACGGGTCTGGTTTGACGCGACTTGCTCGTTTGTATTTACCGTCCAAACGAGTTCGAAGTACGACGCCCCGGCTTGCTTGGGATTTAATGTGACTGTAAGGCAGACGCTTTCGCATGCTTCGAGGGAAATGTCGTCCGTAAGATTAAGAGTCGCGCCTGTCGACGGGGAGGACAGCTGGTAACTAAAAGCGTTACTTGAGCTAGACGCGTCAATCGTTAAGTCTGAAAGGCGTAAGTCGTAGGCGTTCACGTTTGTCAGGATCAGACGTTTGACAATAGGTTCAGACGTTACTGGATTTCCGTTGAAACCAAGAGCGCTAGAAACGATTTCTCCAGAATCGAGGTCTCGTATTAGTAAGACGTCGGATGAAATCTGATCTGGCTCCGAGGAGATTAGTCCGTTGTTTTCTACGACGCACTTATCGTCGAAAGAAGGCTCTTCAATTGTCGTCGACGGGGAATAGTAGGCTCCCGTAGAAGTTTGCGAGGCGCCGTTATTCTTGATAACAGTGTTGGAAAAAGTCGACAGACCGTAGGAATAGAGGGCGCCGCCATTTTCGTTTGCAACATTGCCCCAGAATACGTTTCCCTCGTGGGTGGAGACGCTACCATATACGTCGGCCAATCCGCCTCCATTTTGCGAAATATTTTCAGAAAAGCTTGTGTACGTAGCAGACAGCTCGCCTCCGTTATAGACGCCGCCGCCGAGGAGCTCAGACGTGTTTTGTGAAATGGAAGAGGCGTTTAAAATAGTCGATCCGTGATTCGAAAGACCGCCGCCGGAACCATTGGCCGAGGAGTTCTTGCGCATCTGCGAGTCATTAATCGTGAGAGAGGCGTTAACATAGTTAAGACCCGCTCCGCCCTCTCCCGCTGTCCCTTGCGCGGCATTATTTTCGAACTTACTCCCCGTAATGACCAGGGTTCCCGAGTTGCCGAAGCCGCCGCCGCTATTCAAGGCGACATTATCGTAGAAGTTAGAATTGGCAACTGTTAGTTTTCCACAATTGAATAGGGCGCCGCCTTCGAGCGCTTCTGAAGAGCTAATTGACGAATCAAACAACCATGATCGGTAGGAACTATCTAAATAGATGGAGCCTCCGCGCGACGAGGCTTTATTCCCGACGCAAGAGGCCTGGCGAATTTCAAAATACCCTGACGAGAAAATACCCCCGCCATTTTGAGCTTGATTGTCTATAAGGTCAGCGACGGTTAGATAGATTGACCCGTTGTTAAAAATAGCGCCGCCGTCGTTAGTCGTTTTATTTGAGGTATAGTTGACGTTCTCTAAAATGGAGAGCGCGTTAAGGTTAACATAATGCGCTCCGCCATCTTGCGTGGCCGTGTTATTTTTAAACTGGGCGTTTGTAATCGAGAGGTCTTGACCATCCTGCATGATGGCGCCGCCTTGCGCCGCTGAGTTGCCCGTGAAGACCACGTCGGACAGAGAGGAAACGCTGTCTCCTGTAATGAAAATGGCGCCACCCGCATTTAAACTATTGTTGTTCCTAAACGACGAATTCGTGATTTCGAGATCAACGTTAGAGTAAACTGCTCCTGCGTTGCCATAAGTGGCGACGTTATCGTCAAATTGCCCGTTCGCTATGCTAACGGAACCATTTTTCACGTACATCGCTCCGCCTTCAGACGCGGAGTTGTCGGTAAAAACGACGTTCGTGCCTTTGACCGTTCCTGTGTCGACGTAGATCGCTCCGCCTTTACTGATGTTGCCATCCGAAACGTTGCCAGAAAAGAGAACGTCGTTTAAGTTCAGATTTCCAGAGGCTACGTAAATGCCAACCCCTAGCGCGGAACTTGAATAATTATCGACGACAGAGCAGGAATCCAGCGAGAGATTGCAGTTGGAAGCAAGTTGGATGGCTCCTCCCTTCGCTGTCGAACCGGAAGAGCTCGGCGAGGTTGCAGCCCCCGTGAAAGTCATATTGCTAATCGATACGTTGACGGGGGACGAGGTTGATCCGCCAAAGACGTACAGAGCCAAGGTTTTGCTGGCTTGAACAGTGACCCCGCCAACGTCGGAGGCGTCGATGGAGACGCTTTTGGAAAGAATTTTAAGAGACTGGAGGGAAGAGGAGAGTGTCAATGTTCCGCCAACCTTAAAGCGGATTGTTGTCGAGACCTCCCCTGCCGTCAAGGACTGTCCTGCGTAATCAAGAGCTTCGCGCAAGGTTATCTTACCGTCGGAAGCATTGATTGAATCTTGCAAAGAGGTCACCCAGATGGCGTTGTTTTCCGAGTCTCCAAAGGAGTTTGCGTCTTTTAGAGCCTGATAGTCAAGACTCGTCGTTGACAGCGAAAGTAGCGCGCGCGATTCAAGTTCTTCAAATTGAGACAGTCTAGGACGATCAACGGGGCTAACATGGGTGTTTTTGCTCACGACGCCTAGTTTGAAGCAACGGCTAGAAAAACGCATATAGATCTCCTAATTGCGCGGTGAGGGCGCTCTTATTGGAGTTAAGCATTCGCCCCCTGCAACGTAATCCGCTATGTCCAGACTTTTGTTTTCTGTAGGTTGACATAATAAAACTCAACCCACAACCCGTAAATTTGACGCTCTTGGGGGAAAAAAGTTGCAACTATTTCCTCGAACCCTCTTTAATCATAAACGGGGTTCAAAATGTTTCAAGCTAAGACCGCTGGAAACGTTCGCGAGAATCAATCCAGATCGTAACGGGGCCGTCGTTCGTTAAATGAACCGACATATTAGCTTGGAATACGCCTTCTTCGACCGTTATTCCTTTTTGTCTGACTTCCTGAATGAAGAATTGATATAATTCTCTCGCTCGATCTGGAGGAGCAGCTTCTGTAAAACTCGGGCGATTACCGCGATACGGATTGGCGAAAAGGGTGAACTGGCTAATAACTAGAACCTTTCCTTGGACAGCGGACAAGTTTAGATTCATTTTACCTTCGCCGTCGTCAAAAACGCGCAGTGAGGCGATTTTTTTGGCGAGATAACGAGCGTCGTCTTCGCCGTCGTCGCAACTCACCCCAAGAAGAATCAGGAACCCTTTCTGGATTTGCCCTGAAATTCTGCTGTTCTCGTCGGGGAGTTCGACTCTAGCTTGGGATACGCGTTGAATGCATGTTCTCATGGTTTCAAACTGGAAAAGTTGTTGTCGTAGAGTAAAGGAATTAGCGAAAGTCTTCGTAAAGATATTTGAGTTGAGATTAGGTTCAAGACGTCCGTATGAAGAAAAGGGGCCGTTCGGTTTAGCGAACGGCCTTTCCTTTGTTATTTTTCGTTTTCGTTGGAAGCTTGCTTGAAGAGTTAAGACTTCAAGGTGTTGTGGAACTTCAATCCTTTTAGATTCCAGCGCCAAGAAAACGGATTTAGATCAGCTCTTTCTTGCTACCGACAAGGGAGCGAAGACGTTCCGCTAACAAAGCTGAGTCGAAGGGCTTGCGGAAAGTTTCATTGATGCTCGAACGATCGAAACTCGTGCTGATTCCATCGTCTGGCAACAAGGCGATGATAATAATTTGGCTAAATTCCGAATTCTGACGGAGGTTTTGGCAAATCTGCAAAGCTTCAGGGCGTCCGATCGAGAAATCGACGATGATGCAGTCCGGATGGAAGCTTTCCGCTTGAATGCCCGCGTCGAAGCCGCTTGAGGCAACGGCGACGCTGAACGCTTTGTCAGACGGAAGTTCGCGCTTGACGTTCTCTATAAGAACCTGATCTTGGGCCACGATTAGGACTTTGGCCTTCGTTTCATCTTCAAGTTCGCCAAGCGGCATACTGTGCTCTTTGAGAAACTTGATCAGGCTGTCGCGGGGAATTCGACGATCTTGTGAACCTGGGATACGATATCCCTTGAGGCGACCGGTATCAAACCATTTGCTGACGGTACGCGGCGCTACCTTACAGATCTTGGCGACTTGACCAGTGGTAAAAACCTTCATTTAGGGCTCTCCGTTTAAATAATGCACAATCTTTCCAACGATGTTCCACGCCTTTAGGGCTAAGAACTGGCCATCCGTTAACGACGCACATTCTCCTTAACGTGCAATCGTTCACGGCGTTGATATGCGGCTAACGAAAAACAATAAGACCGGGCGGTTTCTGGCGAAGTTTTCAACGCTCCCCCATTACATCGCATTGTCGAACGCAGACCTTACGGCAGGAATCCTGACGCTAATTTTCTGGCACTCGGCTTTTCCTTTTTCGGTTATTTCGTCCTTTGTTCCTTAACAAAAAACGTAATTATCGCCAAAGAAATTTTCTAGGGCGCAACCGATTTTATGCAACCCTCTTGAATTATCGGTAGATTACTTCCATATGGAATCTAACGTCTTTTCGAACGTGCGATTCAACTGTCGGCGATCTGCCTTAAGGGCTCCCGTGTCTCTCCGGCAACCCACTTCGAACCAATAAAAGGATCAAAGTTGTTGCTGGTAGCAAGGGTATCGTCTATAACGATCATATGACTTTAGTCCGTTTTTCCAGGAATGAATTATGAATGGAAAAGAAAGAGCTTTCGGTAAGAATCGATTTAGGGGACGACGTCGTCGGATTTATTGAGGAAAAATGTCGGGGGTATCCTCGGTTAGGAATGAATGTGGAGTAGACTGTTTCTTTGTGAATTTTGCTATCTTTACTTGAATCTCTTCACGAAACAATAGCCTTTCGTCAATGCGCGGATTCGCAGAGACTCATTTATGAACTTGGAAGCGGAGAAGCAAGGTAATAATTTTAGTGATAATTGTCATTTTTTAACACATACTATAAACTGATAGTGCGCGCTTATTTCCTGAACTCCCTCTTCCGAGACGATTAATCCAGGGACGTCGATTAAAAATTTTCTATTAGGGAATTTGAAAAGAAGACAAATGCGCTACCTTGGTGATATTCAGGAGATGAGAGTAAACCGTTTTGTGACGCTATGCTCGTCCGATCGCTTGGCGTTTTAAGGTAAAGTACATGAACGAAATTGATTTCCGGTTAATTTTGACTACTGTTTTCTTGTCCCTTGCGGGAACGATTAACGCGACGGTTGGAAACACGCAGGAAATTCCGAAAGAATCTGGAGTCGAAGCGATTTCAATTACTCCAGAGAAGGAGAGAGGAAAACCAGTTTTCAAGACGCCCCAATCTTTACCGATTTCGGAGGCGGAGGCAAACGAGGAAACGCCTTCCACTTTTGATTATACGAGTCTTTACGATGGAACGTCGCCGTTAAAGCGGCTTGATAAAAAGGCGCCGATTTGGGT
>CAVGEG010000104.1:0-9800 GCA_963628165.1 Paratractidigestivibacter sp.
ATTCCCGGCGTTCCCTCGCGCCCCCCCGACTGCGTCAACGCGGCGTTTGATCGAATCTTAAAGTTGGACTCGGCGCGCGCAAACCCCGAGAACAAAAGCGACCCTAAAACAACGCTTGTCAACGCACAAAAATAAAAGCGCTTACTCAACATGATTCAAATTCTCATAATTCTTAAACAAGGGCGTCGTCAATAAGCGCGACCTTGCGTACGTCGTATAGACGCTGTTTATATAAATGGCCAACCTGAAAGAGCTTGCCGTTCAGGCATGTACAAACGCATACAAGAACCTGCAGTCGCTTCCGCGTTGGCGATTGTCCCCACTTATGATCAAACGACTACAAGTCCTATTCAGTCTTTTCGTCTTTTTCTTTCAATATCTTAACGCAACTTCTAATGCGACGACGCATTTGGATGAAAAAGCGCCGGAAAAAGCGCGTCTCTATTACAACCATTCTCAAAGAAGCAAATTACAAAAAAGAGGAAAAACTCTCAAACTACCCCCAAAAAAACTAAGCCGTTCAAATAACAGGAAACGCAAAAGAATAAAGAGACTTCACTCTCGCTAAAGTTCGTCTCGTTATTCGGAAGCGTTAAAACCGACGCTTTAATCGATAAAACCGTCAGTTTTTTGAATAAAAAAAAGTAAAATATGAACTTAATACTTGCTTAAAAGTATCGCGCAAATTATCATTCTAGAGTAGCGTCCTGTTCTATGAACAGACTTGGTTAATCATAAAGGCGAAACGCGCAAGAGCGTTTGGGCCTTTTCATGTCGCTCTTTTGCGGTTTTGAATTCCGTGATTTGTAAGGATCGCGACCGCTCGACAGAGATTGGCAATCATAGATTTGTACCGTTAAAGCCTAAGTTGATTTAGGAGATTCCCATGAGTCGAAGTAAATTCGTTCTTCGTTTAAGCGCGATCCTGGCGTTGATCGTTCTCTTCACCGGTCCTGTATCAACGGCTTACGCGGCGAACAACAACAACAACAACAACAACAACAACAACAACAACAACAATAATAATAATAATAATAATAATAATAGAAACAACAACAACAATAACAACAACAATAATAATAACAACAATAGCAGTAACCGAGGCGGCGGAAGTAGCTCCTCGATGGGCGGCGTCGCGATCGACGCGAACGGCGTCCTCCAGCGCGTTGTCGTCGACGACGGTCTTTTAGCCGCCGCACGGAACGAAGCGTACAAAGCGATTCCTTCCGATATGCGCGCGCCAAGCAAACTCCGTAAGGTTTCCTTGAACCGTCTCGAAGCCGCTATCGTTGCGAACGGCGGCGTCGTCACCGACGAGATGGCCAACCTCGCCGGTTTGACTCGTATCGAAAACGTCTTTGTTTATCCTGAAACGGGCGACGTCGTTATCGCCGGTCCCGCCGAGGGATGGAAGGGCGGCGTCGACGGTTCGATCGTCGGCGCTAAGAGCGGTCGTCCCACGCTTCAACTTCAAGACCTTGTCGTCGCCTTGCGCGCTTATCCTGCCGACGGCGAAACGGTCAATTTTGTCGGATGCTCTATCGACCCTACTGAACAAGGCTTGCGCAACATGCAGTCCTTCTTGAAGAACGCTCCTCAGCCCAACGTCGCCAGCGACGACGAATGCCGTATCTACGCCGCGGGCGTTCGCAACGCTCTTGGTCTTCAGGACGTCAAAGTCTGGGGCGTTTCTCCTAAGACGAATTTCGCCGCCACCCTTGTCGCCGCCGACTATCGCATGAAGCTCATCGGTATCGGACTTGAACAATCCCCCGTCAAGGTCGTAACTTACGCCGAAAAATCCAATCCTCGCATCAACGCCTCCAACGGCCTCGTTCGCTGGTACTTCCAGCCGAATTATGACTGCGTCGTTGAGACCGAAAACGGCGACGCCCTCCAGCTGAACGGCAACGGCGTCATCCTCGTCGGCGAAGACGAACTCGTCAGCTCCGAAGGAAAGCGTTCCGCCAATACTGGACGCGGCAATCCTGCGACGCGCGCTTACGCCAAGAGTTTCACTCAGAAATTCGAGAAAATCGCGGATGAAACCCCTGTCTACGCGAGCCTTCGCAACCTTATCGACATGACGATCGTCGCCGCGTATCTCCAGAAAGAAAGCGTTTACGAGAAAGCGAACTGGACGCCCGACTTCTTCGCCAGCGAAGAGCAGTTTCAAACCGAAACCGTCAACGAAGTCAAGTTTGCGGAAACCGCGGTCAACACGATTCGTCACAGCGCGAATCTCGTCTCCTATCCGACCGGCGGCGGCGTTCGCATCGAACCCCAAATCGCTCTTGACGTCGATCACCTCAAGTACGACGAAAAAGGCGACGTCGAAAAGAAACGTGAAAACTCCGAAAACTCCGATCTCTCCCAGTGGTGGTGGGACTGAGTTCCAGCTCTGATTCATAAAATAGGAATGCGCTTGAACGCGGCGCGTTCCTTTTTTTATTTCCATTCAGCGGATCAAAGCAAGCAAAGCGATAGAAAGAAGTCTCTCGATTGCTTCCTCGATTAAGACCGCAGAGGACAAAGCGCGATTCGGCGCGACTCTCTCGCTTGAGAGTCTTCCTCCAAGAGATTCGAAACCGATAAAAAAACCATACGCGACTTTTACAGTCGTCGTATGGCGAAAAATAGCGCTAACCTTAAATAAAAACTAGCGAATCGTGCTTGTTTCTTCGAGTCTCACGGCGGTGCGTTCGACGCGCGGTTGCTCCGGCGCTTCTTGCGCGACAATCACCGATTCCTCAAAATCGACCGCGACGTCCCCGACGTTGAAGCCCGCGACGCGCCAATCGTTTCCGTCGCGCGTCATCGTAAAGGTGAGCGTATCGCGCTGAACCTTGCCGGACTCTGCGTAATCTTTCACTTCGACCCACACGAAGACGCGACCTTCGCTATTGACCTTAGACTTTTCGACAACGCGCCAACGAATCGTTTCGCTCGCTTGAGCGACGAAATTTTCGCTCTGAGCGTCGCGTGCGCGTTCGGAAAGGAGCGAATACGCGCCCTCGCTATCGCCGCGGAAGAACGCGCGGAAAAAAGCGTTCACGACGCCTTCGGGCGTCGACGCCGTCTCTACGTCCAACGGCGTTGCGTCTTGCGTTAATTCTTCCTTCTCGCCCGATAAGCTAACGCTCTGTTCCGAGGGCGTTCCATTGGACGTTTCACTCCCTGCGTCGCCGGATCCACATCCCACAAGCAACGTCAGCGCCGCCATAAGCGATACGCTCAACGAGACGATTCGTTTCATCTTTCAAACTCCATTTTGATTTCGCTAAGCTCTCCCCAACTCCTTTCGGAGATCTGTTGTTGAACACAATAATTTGTAAACTTTTTACCAACTAGAAACAAGAGGAAAAGATAGCAAGAATCTTCTAAAATAGGAAATATTTCCAATCAGAGGCCAAGCCCCTTCCACGTCGTCGCCTCGGCTCCTTTGCGTTTCAAACTCGCCAGAACCAACTCTTTCTCCACAACGCTCAACAATGACAGAACCAATCGCCCCCAAAGTCGTGCTTGTCACGCGCCCCGTCGATCAAGCGGGGGAACTCGAAACTCTTCTACACGCGCGGAATTTTGCGACGATGCGTCAACCGGCAATAGAAATTCGTCCGTCGCGCGAACCGGAGCGACTTGACGCCGCGCTACGTTCCTTAGCGCTCAAGCGATACGACTGGATCGTTTTTTCCAGCGCCAACGGGGTGCGCGTCGCAATGGAACGTCTCTCCGAACTTTTCGCGCGTCCTGTCGAAAAGAGCGGGGAATTATTGCGCGAATGGGACGCCAAGGTCGCCGTCGTCGGCTCAGGGACGGCGAAGGCGCTCCGAAGATTCGGGCTCTCCTCCCCCGACGCGACGCCCGAGGTTTTCGACGCGGAGCATCTCGTTGCGACCTTCGACGCGCTCGTTTCCGATTTTGCGTCGACGCGTTTTCTTTCGCTTCGCGCAAGTCGCGGTAGACAAATACTTTCGGAAGAACTCGTGAAACGCGGCGCAACGTACGAGGAGGTCGAAGCGTATCACAGCGCCGACGTCGAGAAAGCGGCGCCGCACGTGCTTGAAGCGTTGAGAGAAGGAAGAATCGCCGCCGTTACTGTCGCGAGTTCCGCTACCGTCGACGCGCTTTTGAAACTCTTTGGCGACGACTCGAAGAAAACGCGGTGGATCGCGCTAAGCCCCCTCACGGGGAGCGCGCTTGAAAAGGGGGGCGTTTGTCCCGCGGGGATTGCGCGAGAAGCGACGATGACGTCCCTGGCCGACTGCGTTGCCGACGTTCTCAACGACAATTAAGTCGACGCAAAGAAAATCGGATTATTAGAGGAAACAAGAAAGCCTTGCGCAACGGCGAGTTGCGCAAGGCTTTTAATTCCAACGCGTCATGGCAAACACACGGCTAGGATTACGCGCGCTTCGAAAGGACGTTTTTCTCGTACGCTTCACATTCGGCGATCCACTTTTCTCCGACGGGAACGCCGTTCTTTTCGCAGAAGTAATCCCAAATGGGGCCGAAAGGAGCGGATTTGAGTTCTTCGAGAAGGGCGAGTCTCTTGGTGTAGTTCATGTTGAGTTCGAGTTCACGAAGCGCGTCGATCGGCTCGAGAGCGGCGCAAAGGAGCGCTTTGATCGCGTTGCGCGTGCCGATCGTCCATGCCGCGACGCGGTTGATCGTGCCGTCAAAGAAGTCGAGCGCAAAATAGCAACGTTCGATGAGGTTGTTGCGAATGAGTTCTTCGGCGATCGCGCGCATCTGATCGTTCCACGTGACGACGTGGTCGGAGTCCCAGCGCACGCCGCGGCTGACGTGCAACAGGATTTCGTCGACGAACATCGACGCGGAGGAAATCTTATCGCTGATGCATTCGGTCGGATGGAAATGCCCCGCGTCGAGAGTCAGGAGAAGATTGTTCTTGACGGCGTATCCCATGCAGAATTCGTGGCTACCGACGGTATAGCTTTCAACGCCGATACCAAAGAGCTTCGATTCGATACCGTCGCGAATATTTTCTTTCGGATATTTGACGGAGAAGATTTCGTCGTAGGATTCCGCCAAACGCTTGCGCGGAGAGAGACGATCGACGGGCGTGTCTTTCATTCCGTCGGGAGTCCAATGGTTGACGACGCTGGGAGTCCCAAGCTGTTCGCCGAAATAGTTGGCGATCTTACGGCAACACTTGTCATGTTCGATCCAGAAATCGCGGATTTCCTTCTTAGGATGAGAAAGCGTGAGTCCGTCGGCAGCCTTCGGATGAGAGAAGAAGGTCGGATTGAAATCGAGTCCAATCTTCTGAGCCTTCGCCCAATCGACCCAACCTTGGAAGAGCTCGGGGCCGATCTCGTTGCGGTCAACTTTTTTGCCGTTATTCTCAAGGTAAATCGCGTGGAGGTTGAAACGCTGAGTACCAGGAATGAGCGAGAACGCCTTCTCCGCGTCGGAACGCAATTCATCCGGCGTTCGCGCCTTGCCGGGATAATTCCCCGTGGAGAGGATTCCGCCCGTCAATTCGCCGGCGCTTTCGAAACCGGCGACGTCGTCACCCTGCCAGCAATGAAGAGAAATTTGGATCTTATTAACGCGCTCGATAGCGGCGTCAACGTCGACTCCAAGTTCAGCATATCGTTCTTTCGCTAACGCAAACGCTTGTTCAATTTTACTCATTGAAATAAAACTCCTATCTTACAATCTACCCGCCCTATCGAGCGACGATGGATAAAAACTATTGACTAATTTCGTCGAATCTCCTTAATATGTTAAAGAACCAATCCCTAACACTCGATAAACTTGATGAAACAAAATCCTTGACGATAAGGAAACTCCTTTATTCCCTGTGTGATTCGAAGGAAGTTCACAATGAAAAACACATTTGTCGCGTCAAAGCGCCTCTGCGACGTCAAGCGTCGCCAACTTCTTAAAGGCGTCGCTTGCTTTGCCGTTTTGATTCCTACACTTTGCGCCGCAACTGGCTGTCAAACGATGAAAGATCTTTTTAGCGGGTCAGACAACGATCGTAAACAATCGAAAACGATCGACGACGTCATGCAAGAACAGCGTCCTGGATGGTGAATGCTTATCCTTTTGTTTTCTTCCGCGCCGGGTGATTCCCGGCGTTTTTTTATGCCTTCGCCTTACTTAAATCTTCGTCTTCGTCGTCCTCAAGAGGAGGCAACGCCTGAACGCTTCCAGCCATCAATGCGGCGATCCACCGTGTTTCTGGGAAGTATAAGCAGATGATCTTCGTTATGACGGCAAGAGGCGGGGACAGGAACATTCCGACGGGGCCAAGGAGCCAACCGAAGAAGATTAGGGCTATCAAGACGATCAACGGCGACAAGTCGAGCCCCTTTCCAAGCAACCTCGGTTCAAGCCCGTATCCAATGGAGCAGTTTATCAAGACGAAGAATACGGCGTCGACCGCGCCGATCACAATGCCGTGATCGACGACCGCAAGAACGATCGGCGGAATAGCCGCGACGACGGAACCGATGTTGGGAATGTAATTCAACAAAAAGGCGACAAACCCCCATAGGAGCGGATACTGGACTTTCGTCGCGTACAACAGGATAACGACAAGCGCTCCGACCGCCAGACTCATGTACGTTTTGATCGCCATGTAATGACGAATATCGTGGACGACCCCCATGATTCTTGAGTTGACAAAGCTTCGTTCTCCCAACGCCGCGATCAGCTTTTTCGGAATCATCGCCGCTTCGAGTAGCATGAAGATCACTAGAAGCGTAATGATAAACGCATTGCTCGCGATATAACTCAACTCAGTCGCCAACCCGGCCAAGAACTTGAAGAGCTGCTGAGAACTCAAGGCGACCGCAGTGAACGACATATCGTCAGTATTATCGGACGTATCAATGGGATCGTTCTTAACGGTAAGAGAATCGGGGTCGATTAAAGGACGCGGATTATCGGGCAAGAGTCCGGAATTCGGTTCGGGGTGTTCATTCGAAAGATCAAGGGGCGTCAATCTGGCGATTCCTTCGTCCAACGTTTTTTCGAAATGAGGGCCCAACTCGACGAGTTCGGAACTCTCTTGCTCAACGGGCTCCTCCCACGAAGTCTGAGCCACGCCAAGAACGGTTTTCGTCCCGTTTTGGAGCTCCTGTTTCTCCTTGGATTTGTCGGTAGTTCCTTGCGGGGCCGCGTTTTCTTGACGCGTCGAATCGACGTCGTTTTCCTGGGATTTTTGCGGTTCCGGCTCAGGTTCATGGTCTTCTTTGAAGAAGGGAATGACGTCGCCGATATGGAGATTATTCGCTTCAAGGGTCGTGATGAACCGATGCCGATATTCAGGAATATCGCTTGCGAATTGAGCGATTTGCGACCCAACGATCGTCGCCGCGCCGCCGCCGACTAAAAGGACTCCAATGCTTATCACCGTCAACGCCACCCACTGCGAAACGCCCTTCGACGTGAGCCAATTCATCGGTATGACCAAAAGAACGGCGAAGAAGAAGGCGAGTAAACAAGGGCCTAAAACACTTCGCGCGGAATACACGCCCGCTAAGATGACAATAATCGAACTCAGAATCACGCAGTAATTCTTTAAAAGACTCGGTTTAAATTCTTTTTGGTTCAAAGTAATCGTCCTTCAAAATCTATCTTCCAACGACGACCAAGAAGCTATCGTCAACAACTCACTTTCTCGATTCCACAAGAAGTAGACTCCCCGAGAGAGCCTTGACTACGACGATAGGTACGCCGGGATCCAAGGATTCTGGAGAATCGGTCAACGCCTCGTATTCGACTGTTCTTCCCTGTTGCACGATCATCACTTTACCTACTCCTGCGCGTCCGCCGGGAATGCGCAGGTATACCGTTCCCTCCGCGCCGATCTCCGAACCGCGAACAAGGGAACCGCTGTAGTTAAACGCAACGAGGAGCTTCATCAGACGATAAACGCCCCACATCGCTATCGCGCCGCAAAGGGTCGCAACCCCCGCGGCAACCGCTTCCGACGCCTCAAGCTCAAGCGCCGCAAGTCCCGCCAAACCGAAAAAAGCAACCCCCGCGGAAAGCGATTTAAAAGAAAACGCGCGCAAAAAACCCGCGCCTCCGTCGTGAACCGCCCCCGCGTCGCCCCCGTCGCTCGGCGCGTCAAGAACGGCGCCGCCGTCTATCCCGTCCCCGCCGAGTCCTAAAAATCCGACGAGGAGACTGATTACCACTACGGTCGTTCCCAATATGGCGCAGAACAAATAGACTGACGTCATGGTCTTCCTCCTTCCAATACGGCGCATTCCGGCGTCTGATCCGCCATGTCCAATACATTCTACTTTTTCTTACGTGAAAAGCAATAATTAAGACAATATTGAACTAAAAGCAGAAAAATTTTTTAAAAATTTTCTCCGCGGAGTCGATAAGATACAAAAAATAAATAAAATAAACAACATAAAAACGTACTATACTAATCGCCCGCGTCTACATAGACGCAATGGTAAACATCATCAGACAGAGGTCAATTATGTCACACCTTCTCTCGATTATGGACGGCGGAGTCCTCTTTGGAGCCAAATTTCCTGGGATATTGGCGGTTGCGGCTGTGGTGGCGGCGATTCTTTTCTTCGGCGTCATTTTACTCTTCAGCGCGCGTTACAAGAGATGCCCCAGTAATAAAATCATGGTCATCTTCGGACGCTCCTCGAGCCATTCCTCCGCGCAATGCATTCACGGCGGCGCCAAATTCATCGTTCCTCTCTTACAAGACTACGCGTATTTGAGTCTTGAACCTATGCAAATAGAGATTCCGCTTCGCGGCGCGCTCTCAATGGAAAATATTCGCGTCAACGTGCCGAGCGTCTTCTCCATCGCGATTGGAACGACCCCCGAGCTCATGCAAAACGCGGCGATCCGTCTTCTCGGGATGCCCAAGCAAGCGATCGCCAAGCAAGCGGAAGACGTCATCTTCGGTCAACTCCGTCAAGTCATCGCGTCAATGCGCATTGACGAAATCAACCGCGACCGCGAAGCGTTCCTCTCCAAGATTCAAGAATCACTCGAACCGGAACTTCGCAAACTCGGTTTGATTCTCATCAACGTCAACGTCACGGATATCACGGACGAATCGGGCTATATCGAAGCGATCGGTCAGAAAGCGGCGTCTGAAGCGATTCAGAAGGCGCGCGGCGACGTCGCCGACAACGAGCGAATGGGTGAAATCCGCGTTGCGGACGCCGAAAAGGATAAGGCGATTCAAGTCGCGAACGCGCGTAAAGACCAAACGATTGGAACGCGCGAAGCGGATCGTCAACAAATCGTTAAGACGGCGGAGATCGATCAGGAACAAGCGGTTCGTCTTGCGGATCTCGAACGCGTCAAGATCGTCGGCGAGCAGCGCGCGGCTTTCGAAAAAGACGCGCAAGTCAAAGAAGCGGAACGCGACATGCGTATCAAGTTGGCGGACGCGAACGCCGACGCCGTGAAAGGCGAAAACCTCGCGCAGGCGGTCGTCGTCAACTCGACCGCGGAACTCGCCGTCAAAAAGGCGGAAGCGTTCGAGCTCTCCGAAACGCGCAAACGTCAGGCGAACGCCGCGGTTGAAGAATCGGAACACAAAGCGCAAACCACGGCGGCTATCGCGCTCGCCGCGCGCGTTGAAGCGGAACGTCGCGCCGCTGTCGAAGCGCCCGCAAAGGCTGAAAAAGCAAGGTTGATCGTCGAAGCGGAAGCGAGCGCCGAACAGAAGCGAATCGAGGCGGAAGGCGAGGCGGCGGCCATCTACGCCAAACTCGAAGCGGAAGCTCGCGGTCAGTACGAAATCCTCAAAAAGAAGGGCGAAGGTCTCCAAG
>CAVGEG010000105.1:0-9529 GCA_963628165.1 Paratractidigestivibacter sp.
GTCGTAGCCGAGCTTCTTAGCGCGAGCGGCGAGTTCGAACTTACCAGCGCAAGCGCCCGCTTCAGCTTCAGCGCGCATCTTGAGATTGGTCTTGGTGTCGGCGGTAACGACTTCGCCGAGGAGTTCAGCGAACTTGGAGGCGTGCTCGGCTTCTTCGAAAGCGTAACGCTTGTAGGCTTCCGCGATTTCCGGATAGCCCTCACGTTCAGCCTGACGGCTCATCGCAAGGTACATACCGACTTCGGTGCATTCAGCGGTGAAGTTTTCGCGAAGACCTTCTACGACTTCAGCGTCTTCCACTTTGCCGTCGCCAATCATATGAACAGTGGCGTAACCGGTCGCGGCGGTTTCTGCTTGTTCCTGGAATTTGGAAGCAGGAGCTCCACACTGGGGGCACTTAGCCGGAGCGGCGTCACCTTCATAAACGTAACCACAAACCTTGCAGATGAACTTTTTCTTCGTAGACATGTTTCAAGCCTTTCTTACAAAAAGGGACGCTATAGACGCCCGATTATGCACGCGACGTCTTCTTGTCTCCAAACGCCGCGGTTTTAAATATCGCCAACGTTTTTCACTTGAGGGCGCTTCAAACGTTGGACGCTACTATACAATAGATCCCAAGTAGGACTCATTTGCCTTCATTACGCTACAAAGGTTTTTTTGTAGGAAGTACATCCTAATAATAAGTCCCGTCGGATAGAGGAAATTTTTATTAAGTTCTCTCTACTCCTCATTGATCGCTTCTGATTGTATGTACTATTTAGTACATTGCAATATCGAAAATAAAAATTTTTCTTCATCTTATTTCCCCTTTTGAGACTCGTATAAAGACGAAGATTCCTCTTTTTGACCTGAAGCGTAAGCGCTGATATAATTTAAGACATAGACAAGTAAAATAATTGGCCGTCATCGAAGGAGACGATATGAATCGTTCTATTCCAACCCATCTTTATATGCCTACGAGGAGGGATTTTCTGAAGGTAGCGCTTGGCGTTTCGACCGTCGCCTTTGCGGGCGTTTCTAACTCGAACGCGACGTTTTCCGCTGAAAATAACTTCCATAATCCTATTTTCCCGGCAATCGCCGCCGACCCCGAGGTTTTATTTTCACAAAAAACCGGGCGTGTTTATATTTATCCCACAGGAAACCTTCCAGGTTCGAAAGAACCGGGATTTACAGTTTGGTCGACCGATAATCTTGTCGATTGGAAATGCGACGGCTACGTGCTACGCAAATCCGATATTCACTGGGAAAATAGCAATTTCTGGGCGCCTTCTATCCTCGAGAGAAAAGAGGACGACGGCGTCTATCGATACTATTTCTACTACTGCGCGAATGAAAAAATCGGCGTCGCCATCGGCAAAGACCCCGCCGGATCCTTTATAGACGTCGGAGAAATCGTCGGACATGACCTACGCCCCCAAGGTCGCGGGGGAGTCGAGATCGATCCCTTTGTCTTTGTCGACCCCGTTTCGGCAAAGACGTATCTCTATTGGGGCAACTCCTACCTATGCGTTGCGGAGCTGGACGACTCTTTAACCGCGCTCAAAAAAGAGACGATTCGCGATATCACGCCCGAGAATTTCTTTGAAGGAACCTACGTCTTTTACCGTAATGGACGGTACTATTTGACATGGTCCAAAAATCCGACGTGGGATCCGAACTATGAGGTTTGGTGCGCTACTTCCGACTCCCCGCTAGGCCCCTTTACGTGTCAGGAAAAGGCACCAGTAATCCTTTCAAAACGCCCCGAAAAGAATATCCTTGGCCCGGGACATCATTCTTTTTTATTCCTTCCGAACGGCGAGAACTATATTTTTTATCATCGCCTCGTCGTTCCCCATAAAGGTCAAGGATTTGCGCGTCAGGTTTGCCTCGATCGCTTCGATTTCGCGCCCGATGGCTCGATTCCGCCGATCGAACCAACGCATGAAGGAATTTCGAAGCCCGTCGATTTGAAAAGTTTTACTTCGTCGCGTCAATAAATAGGATCTTAGCGTCGAGTTAGCGTTACGATGGAGAAGGTTATGAATCGTGTAATGAAAAACGCGTTCCGCGTGGCGCTCCTTTTTGCGTCGTTGGGCGCTTGCGCGCAGGGGGCGGAAGAAACGACGCCCTTGAAGGACGCCGTCGTTTTCCTTAATTTTGCCGATGATAAGGACGTCGTGCCTCAGGGGGATTTTTACTGTGGAGAACCGTTGGAAGAACCCGACCGCGCAGAGTCTCTTTGGCGCGGAGGGGACGGCGTCGTCGCGTCAATAACGCGCGGCGGTTTTGCGACGGCGTCCGATGCGTTAAACGCCAAGCTACGCGCTATCAACGGGCGAGAAATAACTTTTGGCGCTCGAGTGAAATGCGCACGCGACTCGTGGCGCAACGCTCCTCTGTTTTCTTGTCACGGCGGTCACGCGGCGTTGAGTTTTAACCTCTTCTTCCTTGACGGAGCGCTGGGCGCGGAAGTCGGGACGACCGGAAACGCCAGTTTGCTTCAAATGTGCGCGCGTTTAAACGAAACTCCTGATCCAAGCGTTGCTGAAACTCAGTGGCACGACGTGTATTGTCGCGTGAACGGCGCCAAATCCGAGCTGTTTCTAGACGGTCGTTGTTACGACGAAGACTTCATGCTAGGCGACTTGAGAACGAACGACGTTCCTCTCGTCATTGGCGGTCAATATGACTCGACCGATCTAAACGCCGATCCGCGTCCAGGTTTCGAAGGACAGATCGACTTCCTCGCTGTGTGGGATCGCGCGCTAACCGACGAGGAGATTCGCGAACTTTCCGGAGGCGAGGCGCGTTGCGACGCTCGAAGACGCACGGAACGATGGTTAGGCGAATCGCCTCAGTATTGGACTCCGCCCAATAATTACGGGGTCGGGGACTGCATGCCTTTTTATGCCGACGGGGTATTTCATTTTATCTACCTCCTCGATAAGAATCGGCATGGCGCAAAGAACGGGTTTGGCGCGCATCAGTGGATTCAGACGACTTCGCGCGACCTTAAAACCTGGAAACACGAACCTTTTCTCCTTGCGATCGACGATCAGAACGAGGGATCGATTTGCACCGGCTCGCTCTTTTACGAGAAAGGTAAATACTACGCGTTTTATGCGAATCGCACCGTCGAACATACGACGCCAGACGGCGTGAAGCATCGCGCTTTTGGACTCTTGGCAAGCGCTGTCAGCGACGACGGCGTTCATTTTACTAAAATTGAACCGGTTCCTCTTTTGACGCTCCCCGAGGGGTATGCCACAGGTACGCGCGATCCGATCGTTTTTGTCTCTCCAGACGATGGAAAGTATCACATGTACGCGACGACGAGTTACTTAGGAAAGGGGTGCTGGGCGCATGCCGTTTCCGACGACTTGAAAAAGTGGAATCTTGAAGACCCAATCTATACGCACTTGCCAGGAGAGCCGGAATGCCCCGATTGGTTTAAGTGGGGCGATTACTACTACGTGATCGCTAATCATGTGAACGGTTACTATAAAAGATCGCGCCATCCTCTTGGTCCTTGGGAGCTTCCCCCCGCGCCGAATACGCTCATGACCGGTCTCGTGAACGTTCCCAAAACCGCGCCTTTTGGCGATGATCGACGGATTGTCTGCGGATGGACGCGCGAACGCGGTTTTGGCGGCGCCGCCGTGTTTCACGAGTTGCTTCGTTTTGAAGACGGAACGCTCGGGGAGCGCTTTGTTTCTGAACTTGCGCCGAAGACTGAGTCCGAACCAAGCGCGTCCCTTAAAAATTCTCGAGATCGAGAGATTCGCGTCGAATCAATCCCCGAGCGATTCCGACTCGTCGCGCGTCTTTCATACTCTCCTGAAAAACTGGACTCGCTCCGCGATTTGACGATCCGTTACGCGTCTAATCGCCAAATACGCGTTTCTTTTTGCGAACGCGCCGTCTATCTTAACGACGTTAAACTTGAACGCGTCGACTTATCGTCCGGACGTCTCGAACTCGACTGCTATGCGACGGACGTCGTCGTCGACCTGTGCGTCAACGGATCGCGCACCGCGACCTTTGCTTCGCGGGAAAAAGAAGAACGAGACGTTTCCGTCTTGAATGAATCCGCTGAAGAGCTTGAACTCGAAGTTCTTGAAATCTATCCTCTGCTAAAGGATGAGAATAAATGACTTCCTGCTTTAAACATCTAGGTATTCTCGCTTCCGCGTTTGTTCTTGGAGCTGGTTTCAATCTCGTTTTTGCGCAGCTTCCTCCAACTATCAACCGAATTAGCGAGAAGGATTCCGCCGTCGACGTGTATGATCCGACCGACAATTCTTTCGTTGTCGACTCCTTTTCTCAGGAATTAGGAAAAGCGATCGCTCCCCGGAATAACTCGATTCTTTTCCCGAGCGACGAGCGTCTCTCTCTTTCGTCGCGTCCGCTCACTGTTGAACTTTGGGCGCGCGTCGATTCGTCCGACGCGTTTCAAATCTTTCTCGCCAACGAAGAGAAGAGTTCGCCGCGACATTGGGAATTGTATGCCTTCCAAGGCTCAGGCGCGTTGTCGCTGTATGTTCCCGGCAATCGCGCAGGGAACGTCGTAAACGCGGAAACGTCTCTTGTAGACGGACGCACGCACTACTTGGGCCTTGTCTTCGATCGTGACGAAGCGCGATTATACGTCGACGGCAACCTTGTTGGACGCGGCCCCGTCGATATTGAAGATAGTGCGACGCCCGAATCGGCGCGCTTTGCGATAGGCTCCCTCGTCGAAAAAGGAATATTCTGTAATGGAATCATCGACGAGTTGCGCATTTCGCAGGACGTGAAAGAGTTCTCGCCCGAAAGAATCCCTCGTACGCCTTTAAAGGCGGACGAAACGACGCTTTTACTTTGTCACTTTGAGGCGGCGAAGGGGTGTTCCGATCTTTTCGAGGAAGAGCGTGTTTGTCAATTATTGGAGGAAAGCGTTCCCGACGACGCGCCTCTTAAAGTGGAACGCTTTGCGTCGACGCCGAAATATTTGCAATCGTCGCGACGTGACGCCGACGTTGAAGAAGGCCTTTCGTATGCGCAAATCGAGAAAGAACTCGAATTACAAGAGGTTGCGTTCCCCGTCGAAGGCGAGTTGGCGGAGAAGCTCGAAAACCGCGTTTCCGCTTTTCGTTTGAACTCTCTTGATTTTCTCTTCCCGTCCGGCGCTCTTGAAATCGACGTTCGACTCGGCGAGAAGCCCCCAAAAAATATTCCAGTCCAGGAAGTCGACGCGTCGCGATTCAACGCGAGAGCCAAAGAGCTGTCGCTCAGCTGTGTGAATTCGGATGATTACCGCGACGACGTCTTTGCGGCGTGGGGGGAACGATTCCTCGAACTTGAGCGCGAATTAAGGGGCGAACGCGTCTTACCGCGCGGCGCCGCCGATCAAGTCTACGACGAAAACGCGCTTGTTTTTCCCGATCGTGAAAAACTGCCGGTTCAAGTCGTTCTTCGAAGAACTCGCGCTCTTCTCGACGGAGGATCCTTCGAAGAGGACGAGAAGTTCAACGCTCTTGAACAGGATTTTGAACGATTCGAGAAGGCCGTTGCCGACGCGTTAAAAGACGACTCCTACGCGTCTGATCGCGCGCAAACGTCGAGCGACTACTTTATCGCGTGCGCTTTGCGGCGACAAATCATGTTTGCGCAAACGGACGCGGTCGATCTCGATCGCATCATGTTTCTGGCGCGAGGATGCTACGCCGGTTCTCGTTTAACCAACATGAACAACACTGATCGCCTAGGGGGCCATATGTCGACTCAAGTCTATGGCTTCAACACGATTCACGGCGGAGGGATCTTCGCGCTTGAAGGATGGAAGGAAAAGACGCCGCGCGCCGTCGACCTTATTTCCGGTAAAAAAGTTGTGGAGACGGCGACGCATAAGCGACTCGCGGGGCGCGAACTTACTGGAGGATCCTTCTACAAGCCGGAACTGAGCTACGACGGGAAAACGATCTATTTCTCATGGTGTAATTCTCAGGAACATCGTTGGATATGGACTCCTGATACGACGTGGAAGATCTTTAAAACCTCGGTCGACGGAGATACGATAGAACAGTTAACGGACGGTTCCTACAACGATTTCGACGTCTGCGAGCTTCCGTCCGGACGACTTGTTTTCTGTTCGGAACGTCGCGGCGGCTTTATCCGGTGCTTTGGAGAAAGCGCTGCGCTACGCGTTACCACGGCCGTCATGCATTCGATGAAGAACGACGGTTCCGACATATATCCCATCAGTTATTTTGAAACGAGCGAATGGCGCCCTGCTGTAGACAACAACGGAGCGCTCGTCTTTTCGAGATGGGATTACACCGATCGTGAAAACTGCCTCGGGTCGACGTTCTGGACTTGCGCTCCCGACGGTCGCAATCCGCGTTCCCCGCAGGGGAATTACCCCTATCCTTGGGATACGTTTGAAGACTGCGAACATGGGGATCACCGATTTGGTCAGTGCGCGGACGCTCCCTCGGGGTTGCCGATGACTCAGATGCAGTTCCGCCCAATCCCCGGTTCTCATCGTTACATTTTCACAGCCGCTCCCCATCATGGCGAGTCGTTCGGTTCGCTTTGCATCCTTGATCTCCGCGTTCCCAACGACAACCATATGAGCCAAATCAAACGGATTACGCCCTATGAGCCTTTCCCTGAATCAGAGAGCGTCGATCGCAGTCAGTACCGTTATGGAGCTCCATGGGCGCTTAGCGAGGATCTTTTCCTCTGCAACAGTTGGGAAGACCTCGTGATGCTTGATCGCTATGGCAACGAAGAACTTCTCTGCGAACGGGAGCTTCTCCCAATTGGTTACGACCCGCGAGTGAGACTTTCGGAACCGATTCCGCTTCGCGCGCGTCAACGACCGCCAGTCGTCCCGCAACAAACCGCTCAAGGGGAAGATTTTGTCGACGCGGATAAGAAGGCGACGATCGGCGTTATCAATGTGAATATTCACGATCGACCATTTCCTGAAGATCGTCCAATCAAACGTTTGCGCGTTCTGCAGGTCATTCCGAAATCGAATCCTTGGATGGATACTCCCTTCGTCGGTTTCGCTACGGAAAATACGCCCAGAATTCCTCTTGGCACGGTTCCCGTGGAAGAAGACGGAAGCGCATTCTTTGAGGCTCCCTATGGTAAGCAGTTGATTTTTCAGGCGTTGGACGAGAAGAATATGGCGGTGCAAACGATGCGCGCGGTCGCTTTCGTTCATCCAGGTGAAAATCTCGTTTGCGTGGGGTGCCACGAGCCGACGGAAGAAAGCGTTCGCAACGTCGAAACGGCTTCTCAACCCCTAGCGTTCCAACGCCCAGCGTCGAAACTTGAACCTGAATGCGGGCCCGTGGAGCCGATCAATTTCTATCGACTAATCAAGCCTATTACTGAAAGGAGTTGCATTCCATGCCATGTGGAGAAGAACGTCGCGTTTCAAAAGATGGAGCACGAGGATTTTCGTCCCTACGCGTATTTCTATAGCGGTTCGATGCGAGGCGGTCTGACGACGACGGGTACGCATGGCGGATCGCGCGCGCGACCCGGGCGCGTCGGCGCTTCGGAATCGCGACTTGGGACGATTCTTTTCGACGAGAACCATCTCGATAGCGTTTCGGTGGGGGATCGGCATGCGTTTATTCTCTGGCTCGACGCCAATGCGCTTCGTTTAGGCGCATTCCAAGACGAAGAATCTCAAGTGAAGTGCGAACTTGTCTGGCCGTTGCTCGACGTAGAACCTTGCGAGCTCTACACGCCGTAAAGAGCGCGCGTTTTAAGTTTAAGCGCCGTCGCTTAGAAGACGGCGCTTAATTATTTTTTGGCATGGTCAGCGTTACCGACGGGAAATGAATGAAAAAGCCCTCAACAAGACTCCTTGAAGGCGCATGGCTTTCATGCGGAGCGCTAGTCGTTCGCATAGGATTCGGATTATTTCTGACGCCGTATATGCTTTCCGCGTTAGGAGATCAAGCGTATGGCGTTTTTGCGCTGGCGTCTCTCTTCGCGGGGTGGTGCGGTCTTCTCGATTTTGGTTTGACGACGACGACAAGTCGTTTTGTCACGCGTTACTATACGCGTCGCGATTGGGTCGGGATGAACGAAATCGGGAGTACGGCGATCGTTCTTTTCGGGGGAATCTCGGGACTTGTATTTTTGACGTCGTGCGCGGCGTATGGCGCGACGTTCTTTATAAGATCTCAAACAGACGAGACGGGAACGCTTGGAGCGGCTCTTTTTTTCGCGGGATTGGCGTTTGCGATTTCTAAGATCTCCGACGGCTTTTGCGGCGTATTGAGGGGAGCGCTTCGTCAAGAAATCACAGGCGTCGTGTCGTTATTAACGCGAATCGCGTACGGAGTTGTTAACGTCGCCACGCTTTGGTTCGGGGGCGGAGTCGTGGCGCTTCTTATTGCGAACGCTTTATTGACGCTCGCGCAACTAATCGCGTGGCTGGCGATCGTTCATCGCGTCGTTCCAGAGTTTCAGTTTTCTTTGCGCTTTTTTCGCCGTCGACGAATACGCGCGCTTTTTAATTACGGACTCTTCACTTTTCTCGCTCAAGCAGGGGAGATTCTCGTAACGCGTAGCGATTTGATTTTGATCGCGATTCTCTTATCGATGGCGGACGTGACGCGTTATAATCTAGTGATCGTCGTCTTAACGAGCTATTACAACTCTTTTTTGACGGAAGGTTCGTCCTGGGAAACGAACTGGTTTGCGCATCTTGGCGCCCTTGAACGAACGACTGAGGATAGTAAGACCGAAGAGAAAAGAACGTCGTTCTCGTCCGTTTTTCGAGCGATGCTTGGGGATACAGATCGGGTAGAGCGCCTTTCCGAGTCTTTCCACGAATCTCGCGCGCTGATTACTCGTGCGTCGACTTACGGCGGGATTTTTGGCGCGTTCGGCATTTTGATCTTGGGGCGTTTTTTTATTGAACGATGGATCGGCGCGGAGTATCTCGACGAATATTGCCCCCTTGCGATTGTCGTTGCCTCTCAAGGTCTATACCGGGGCGCCTCCGAGGTGAATATGCGTTTATTACAGGGGTTAGCGCGTCATGAGTCGTTGGCGTTGGGAGCGCTTTTGCACGGCGTTTTTAACGTCCTTTTAAGCGTCGTTCTAGTAAAGGCTGGCTGGGGACTGCGCGGAATTGCGATCGGAACGGCGTTCCCAGGCTTGATTATCTATTATTTATGGCTTCCAAACGTCGTCTGCTCGATGATTGGAGAAAATCGTTTTGGATACTGGAAGCGTCAAGTTTCGTCGACGTTGATTGCCGTGGGAGGATTGATTTTTCCCGGATATTGTTGCCTGCGTTTCTGTCAACCGACGTATTGGTCGATCGTTCTATGCGGGGCGCTTTCTTTCTTCTTCTATGCGCTCTGGGTTATGGCGTTAGGGCTGAGTCAGGGGGAACGCGACCTTGTGCGGACCGCCTTGAAAAAGCGTCTTCATTTGGAACGCTAGAAAATAAAAACGCGAGAACCGCCGGGGAATCTCGCGTTTTTCGTTAAATCAAGGAACGTCATAGACGCAGGCTTCATTG
>CAVGEG010000106.1:0-9462 GCA_963628165.1 Paratractidigestivibacter sp.
TTGTTCTGTTTGTTGTAGAACCTCGCGCTATTAGCATGAACGGATTGCTTGTCGCATATCCATTCTTTACCGCCCAATTCGCAAAAGCACGCAAGTCTGCGACGCTTTTCGATACCGTTGTTGGAGCATACAGTCTCGATAGTTTATCACGAAACTTCTGGAGTTCCCACATGGTTAAATCGGAGAATTTCACCGTGTCTGGGAAGTACGCCTTAAAGCGGTTAAAAACCGTACTTCTGTGTATTGAAGACGATTCTTTAACAACCCCGTCTTGCGCGTCCATGAACCGTTTCCAGACCTCTGAGACGGTCAGCGAGTCTCTTACTGTAGAAACCCCTAACTTCTCAAATCGTCGAATAAGGTCGACCGGCGCCGTTTCGAGAAACACTCGAGTGTTTCGATCTAGAGGCTCCTGTAACTTCTGAGAACGAAGAACCCCCTCAATGGCCCCTCGCTTGTTCTCTGCGTCCCGCAAGGTATACGATGAATCGAGACAAATAACCCCCTTCCTTCCATCGTTGTAAGAAAAGCGAACAACATAACTAGTTCCCCTTTTGCTTTTTCTCTTCTGAATATACGCCATGATTACTCCCTAGGCGTTTTTTGTAGCTAACAATGTATAGAAAACCCTGTTGGTTGTTGTCAATCCGAATTCTTAAAGAAAACCCCGTCATATACGACGGGGGAGAATATCATTCAAACAACTTACAACTTTGATACTTCCAATTGTCTATCCAGTATCTAACACGCTCTTCCTCCACGTTAAGTCTTTTCGATAAACACGCGACGCAGAATCTCCGTTTTTCTTCGCGTCCCAAAAGCTTTAAAGTCGCCCCAACATCATCCTTCGTTAGAGCTTTTGAGCAGTCTAAGCAGAGGTCGCTTGTTCCGCTCTTGTTGTTCACGTTCTTCTCTTGCACGCGCCGCCCTTTCTTCCGCCATTTTCAGTAGCTCTTCTCTGCGTCGTGAAACTTGTCTGCACTCATACCCGATACACACGTCTTTCTTCTCACAGCACGTGACGCAGTAAACGCTCCTAATGAATATCTTCTTTATCCACGAAACAACCTTATTCTCCTTGTCTTCCATCCGGACTTTGCGGAGTCTTGTTGTCTGTACCACGCGTCGATCGCGTGATCGTATGGCTCAAAAAACGAACTATATAACCTCCTGTCTCTGACCGACGATGAATCGTCTGATATAGGGCAGAGTAGGTAGCCAACTCGCTTAGAGCCGCGCTTATACGACTCATTTATGTACGCGCCATTATCGAATAAACAGAGCCATACTTCTGCGGACGACCAATCGAGAATCGAATAGATAGCCTAATCTCCCTTAGACTTCTTTGACCGCGTGACAACTTCGTAGCCGCGCCGTCTAGCGGACTCCGCCGCTCGAACGCCAACTAACGCACAGTGCGTTTCATCAATACCCCCTCGTTCTCTCAAGAGGTCGCGATAAGTCAAAACAAGCGGCGTTGTCTTGTGCACCGTGCAACACCACCCCTTGAGACGCGACGGTGGGCCGAAACACATCCAGTTCTCGTCGGCGGTCTTCTCCGCTTTCGCACGGACGAACTTATAACCCCGCTCCTCAAAGAGCGATTGAAAAGCTTCAATCGTCTTGTACGTGTCGGGATTCTCCATATCCGTATCTGAGAATCCTATTGCGAAGTTCTCTTTCGTCAAAAGGCCTGGATAAGCGTTCCGGAGATTCTCGACCGCGTAGAATAAAGCGCAAGAATCTTTTCCCCCCGAAAAGGACGAGAAGAAATTCCCCGTGCGCTCTCTGACTTCGCACATGCTCTTGCAGAGTCTGGCCGTTGTTGAATCGTACAACGCGTCAAGCATTGCACGGTTCTTCGTCAACATTCCCCTCACGTCGATCGGCTCGATCTTCAAGTCTTTTCGATAAACAAACGCGCAATCATAGCAGATTAATTTAGAGGTATCCTGTACAATGGAGCGAATTGTAGCTAGCTTCAAATCCGCCAATTGTGCATTTGTGATAATTTCAATTCAATTGCGTTGAGGCGTTCTCGCTTAGGAGCACGCGTCTCAAGAACGCGACGCCCCGCGCGTGAAAATCACTGAATCCAGTCGATTAGTGATTGTTGGTCAAGAGGCCGTTGGAGCTTCTCAAAATCAAATGCGTCTTGCCTGCATCGATCTTGACGGGAACAATGAAATTGATAGTGGATACAAGCGTAATATCGACGCGTTTGCCGACTCCGAATATCTCTGGATCGGGAGAGATGACGTCGTCGGGCGTCGCGCTCTTTAACAGATCGTAGAGTGTTCTGGATCCAGTCGCTTTGTGCTAGTGATGTATAAAGTTGCCATTAGTAGACTACTCCGCGACCGGATCGGTCAAAGTGACAGTAGCGATGATATTCGCGGACGCGCCTGCGGCGACGGTCTCTTGATTGAACGAAACGATCGAACCTGACGCGTTGACGTCCGCGCTGGTCATCTGAATGACGTTTTTTGCCATGTTTAGCGCTAGTTCAAGTTGCGAATCAAGTAGATCGGCGCCGTCTTCGTTACGCGCTAAAAGAGTTAAGATAATAGCCTGTTCGCCGCCATGAACTTTCGTAATGAATGAAATTTTTTCGATTTTCATGATGGATTCTAATCCGGTTGAAAAGACGGGCGTTTCAATATGAACGCCGCCGTTGCGCGTCCTCCTTGCGGGCTTATTAACGCGTTCTTTATACTTCGGCCTAACTGAGATTCCAAAAAGAGTAAGAGGAGGCGCGGCAATAAACAAGAGTTGCTACAAGATCTAGACGACTTAGGTCTACGTCATGTCGATAAATTCCGGACTTTCAGATAGACGCGGCTAGCGACCGTGAAATTATGGACGAAAGTATTGTAAAGGTTGCGTAAGAATTAAGGGGTTTCCGCTAACGCGCTTGCTAAAAAGATCAGGATTCGGGTGGAATGCTCAATCAATGTAAATGGCAACGATCCGTTGCTTACGACTATTTACGCGCCGAACTTCTTTTCAACAAGGCGATGTACAACGAAGAAGATACGCGTTGGGCTAAACTTACTCTAAACGTCCTTCGCTATAGCGCTGAAGTCCTAAGAATTGAGAAGGTTAACCATAATTCTGAAACGACCGTGCGCGTTGCGAGACTCACTCAAACTCAGGTTTTTAAAACAAATTCGGAGCGCCTCTGATGGGTATATTGGGCACATTTCCGATTGTCATAACTTCCCAAACCCTGAGGACAACAGGAAAAGCGAAGGGTTTCATAACTTAATTACGAAAATTGCAAAAGAAAAGTATCTAGACCTTAAGTCGTTCTAGGCGGATGATGGTCGTCTAAAACGGCGTTGAAGATTAACGCTCCTGCCACCCCCCCAACTCTTGTATGAGTACGTCTTAGGCCCGTAGATAAATAATTATTGCAATCCCAATCTTGGGAAAGACTCGAAATATTATCTCTTTTTGTTACAATAATTCTATAACAAGTGAGTAGTTCTTCGATGAAGGGAGCGTCAGTTCAAAAATACAACCATACGCTTCTTTGCATTATTTGTTGCGGTTCTTCCTTAGCCGTTGCTTTATGCATTTCTCCTCAAGAACGCAGATTGGTTGTAAAAAATATCCAATGAATTGAGCATAATAGCCAGGTTTGTTTTTGCCAATCGAGAAAAGGATATAGTTATGAACCTACGAATCGATATAAGACAATTATTTTTACTAACGCTATCTCTAGTTGTAATAGCTAGAACGACAATAACCTCCGCTAACGATCCGGAGCGTTTTGTTCCAATTGGTAACTTTGCATACCAGGCAAAAGTAACAGGTTCAGAGTTTAACAGCAAAGGGACAGAGACAAAGGGGTGGTTTGGCGGCTGGAATCGCAATGATCTCTCTGACGTTACAAGCGGTAAGATTGGTGACTATTGGAAGGGCTGTACTGTAAACGAAGGCGGCCCCGATGGCGAACTTGCCTTCCTTGTCTTCGAACTTTCTCAAACGGCTGAAATTAATACCATTAAGATTTGGAGTAAATCGGGCAATACTTTTTTAGCTCAGATTGTTCAAGTTTCAGAGAATGGAGAGGACTGGCAGAACGTATACAATTCAGATTCTACCAATCGGGCTGGGCAAGATCCCAGTGATAGTGGAAAGACTGTTTGCGGAGGAAAACTAACAAACAAACAAATTACTGGAGTTAAGGCGGGCACGGACGTCCCTTACCTGGAATCTAACGGTAAGTCGATAACCTTTGCCTCAACAAAGGTTAGGTTTGTTAGATGGTGGTGTAGCGGTAACCAAGCCCATGAACACCCCATGATGATCCAGTTACAAGCCTTTAAAAACTGCATTGTCACTTTTGACTATGGAGAGGAAAAAGAGATCGTTAAAACATCTGCGCCGGAGATGAGCTATGTTTCTAAACCAGAAAGTCGAGTAAGCGAGAATCTAGGTCAACGTTTTTTAAAATGGACAGAGGATAAAGTTGGGGGGAAGGACTGGGATTTCTCCCAACCAATTTCTCGTAATACGAATCTTGTAGCTAACTGGGAAACTGTTGCTGTTCATACGGTCAAGTTTAACTCAGACGGCGGTAATTCAATAGAACCAATCCAGGTAACTGACGGCATGACGGTAACCCCGCCCACTCCTCCTACAAAAGACAATTGCATCTTTGCCGGATGGAAACAAGACGACGAACCGTTCAACTTCGACCTTCCAGTAAATTCCGATATAGATCTCGTTGCGACATGGGTTGGTTTGCCCACGCCCAATGCCGTTATACTTCACGCTGGTCTTCTTGACTTGACGCTCAACAGCCATGGAGTAATTACGGGGCTTACGAGCTCTCTCGATGCTAAAGATTATTATGCCGACGGGCCGGATGGAAAAAATAGGAGTCTTGTTTCCTTAGTTGTTAACCGTCGCCTCGAAACTCCGACGTCTGTTTCATTTGAGCCTAGTGTTGGAGAATTAACTTTTGGATTTGCTTCGATAAATTCAAAAGCAACTGTAAAAGTTATCGATAAAGGCGACTATACGTCTCTTACTCTGACGGGTCTTGAAAAACCATCGACAATTACGGTTCAAGCAGTTTTATGGGGACCGATCAAGAATTCTATTACGACAGGTGGGCAAACGGTAGGCGTCGCCTACAATGACGAATTTGCTATTGGCCTCCATATGCTGAATGTAAAAACAATCGGCGGTTGGCCCATTGAATTCAAGAACGATTTCTACGCCTCGGATCTTCCCCTACTGAATGGTTACGCGGATCCTCGAGCTTTAAAAGACGTCTACGTTAATACGGCGGCCTTTTCTACGTGGGGTAGCGCGCTTCAAGCTTATTCCTGGGATTATACGCAACCCACAGTGCGAACGCTAATTTCGAATTCAGAGGTAAAGCAACTTTATCCCCCGATGACGGGCGAATTTGCCTCAGAACTCGCTAGTATCATAGGATCGTCGATTGCTCTTTACGGCACTCGTAGCGACAACATTCTAAACGTTATTTCCAATATTCAAATCAATGAAGGACTTCCCCATCCGACAATCGACGGCGAATGGCAAAAAACATCGATCATGACTGGGCAAGACTTCTTGGTTTACAATGATCCAATTTGGGATCTGAGCGTCGTGGAGAACGACGCCAAGATGGCAAACGCCGCTGGAATTAATTACATCTATGGCCAGTATGGTGCTGGAGGTCCATGGAATGGCGATGGATCTTTTGAGTTTAACGAGTTGTTTGGGGGGTCTGATGAGAATGCAAAACTTCTCGTTAGCAAGGCATCCGAATATGGAGTCTTCGTTGGCACCCATACGCTTTCTAACTTGATAGCCTGGGACACGAAGTATATGAAACCCGAAGCGAGTAGCGTGCTTTCGTACGCGGGCTTTTCAAATCTCACTCGTCCCGTCAAGTCAACAGATACAGCTTTGTTTGTGGAAGACGGTTATCCTTTCTCCGACGAAGTAGTCTCTGCCTCCGAGGGAGGAAGATTATTACGCATTAAGGGTGAACTCATCACTTTTACCAACTGCATCAAAATTGGCGACCACGAATATCGACTTACGGAATGTACGCGAGGCGTTAATGGAACTACAGCGTCTGATTATGACGCCCAAGAAAAGGTTTATAAACTCTGGCAGTATTATACCTGCCCGGCGCTCGGCGGTTGGGAGTCAATAATTCCTGTTACAACGCGCATGGGTAAGGTTTATTCAGAATTAGGAATGCATAGCATGTCTTATGATGCATTCGAAGCAACCAAGTTTTCAATATATAGTACGATGCTTCCTACCATGTATATGAATAGTGTCTACTACAATGTTAAGGCTGCGGGCAAGGCTGATGGATTCCTAACTGAAACAAGCGACATGTATAGCAATATTTGGGACGTTCAATCTCGAATTAGCTGGGGTGAATCCAATACTCCCATCAATTTGATAATGAACAATATGAGCTATTACAATCAAAACTTTTTACCATCTATGCTAGGCTGGATGTACGATCATGGGAATCATGGTGGATATACCATGCCTCAGTTCCTTATGAACCTCTCAATGAAGGGTGGCTGGAACGCTGGAGCAGGGTGGTATGTTAATCGCAATACCTTCAACACCTATCCCTACATGTCAGAAATGTTACGCGTATGGAACAACGCTATTCAACGTGGCGCCTTTATCATTGGAAGTGAATACACCAAAGACGTTCAAACGGCAATGAAAAATGCCTGGAGCAACAATCGAATCTGGACATTATCAGAAGACGTTGAGAATCAAGCTTGGACGCTTCAAGAAGTAAATAAAACAAACGTCGAAGAAAAAATTGGGGAGCCAATTCATCTGTTTGCAAGCCATAGTATTGAAGTCAAGCAGCCTGAAAACGGCGACATTGCTACCAGCGCTTCTCGTAATTACTCTAAAGCCCACGAAGGCGACGTTATTACCGTATACGTACAACCTTTTACCGGACGTAGCCTAGTAGTAGATTCCCTACAAGCCTTAGATTCGAATGGTCAAAAACTTCAGTTACAACCTGTGGATGGGAGGGATAATACGTATACTTTTATCATGCCGTCTTCCCCTGTAGTAATTACGGCTGAAATTGCTAAAGATAATTGATATACTCCTCTAATACCTGAGGAATTACATCAAGCGTAGAATCATTCGTTCACGAGATTCTACGAGAAACTTAACCCAAGGAGGAATCATGAGACTCTTCGTGATTCCTCCTTGTTTTTGACCCTATTATCTTCTTTTCTACTCCCGCTCTTTCATTCCATAAGCAGTTTATTCAAAATAGCGTATTTTTCTTCTTTCTATCTCATAGGTTTGTGCAGTAATTTGACAGTTCTACAGAATCAAAAATTTTTTGATAAAGCTAGAAAATTACAACCTACTTTGTCCATTTCCACATGAAGTCACGTAAAGACAATGGATTTTACGAAACTATTTTATTGGCTTGGTCTAAAAGAAAAGACCGCACGAAAGTAAATTCGTGTGGTCTAGAATAGAATCTCTATCGATTCTGGAGTCGACACAATCAAAATATCTTGGTAAGATTTTTACAGGTCATTGCGCTGATCATGTCGTATTTCGTCTCAGGTCAGATCAATCCCACTTCAAGATAGCGCCCTTATCCGCGCTAGTCGCGAGTTTGGCATACTTAGCAAGATAACCTGAAGTATAACGCGGAGAGCGAGCGGTTAAGCTCTTGGCTCTCTTTGCGAGCTCTTCGTTTGTTAGCTGCACAGAGATTTTTTCTCCGGGGATGTCAATTTCTATAATATCGCCATCCTGCAACATTGCGATAGGACCACCCTCGGCGGCTTCAGGGCTAATATGCCCAATACATGCGCCTGCAGTTCCTCCTGAAAAACGTCCATCAGTAATGAGAGCGACTGAATCATCCAAGTGGACGCCCTTTAAAGCAGCTGTGGGGGCTAACATTTCCTGCATTCCGGGACCACCCTTCGGGCCTTCATATCGAACGACTACAACGTCGCCTTTTTTAACTTTTCCAGAAACAATACCCTGGTATGCTTCAGGTTCAGAGTTGAAGATAACGGCTGGACCAACATGTTTCATCATTTGAGGCAACACGCCAGCAGTCTTCACAACAGCGCCATTGGGAGCCAGATTTCCAAATAAGATTGTCAATCCCCCCGTGCTACGATAAGCGTTCTTAATCGGCCGAATACAATCATACGGGTCAAAGGAAAGGTTAAGCTCCTTTACCGACTTCACGCGTCGTCTAACGCTCATCGCCGGAGTGTTCATGCGCCCGCTCGGCTGAACTGCATAGATTTCCAAAGCATCCTCGCAAACCTTTTCCCCTCTCAAATCGTAATCGTCAATGTTTTCTCCAATGGTTTTACCAGTGACGGATGGCGCGGTGTAGTCAAAGGAAGGAACTCCCGCTCTGCGAAGCTCTCCAAGAATAGTATGAACCCCGCCCGCGTTGTGCACGTCTTCAATATGATAACTACAACTTGGTGACACTTTGCAGATATGAGGAGTGGTTTCGCTTAACTCATTGAACCGCGAAAGGGAGTAATTTAATCCAGCTTCATTCGCAATTGCCAACAAGTGCAAAATCGTATTGGAACTACCTCCCATCGCCATATCGAGAATCATCGCGTTGTCAACAGATTTTTTAGTAATGATATCTTTAGGCAAAATGGGGAAATCCAAATCAAGCTGCTGATCTACGGAAGTACGTTTACCTTCTAGGTATACAATCTTGCGAATGGCGCCGACTTCTTCGCGCGTAATTTGCCCCGACGCTATTTTTTCACGAATGTCCATGACGTTAGCCATCTCGACAATACGTTTTGCAGCCTGTCGGTAAATTCTACGACGATCCGAACTCGTTGCCAACAATGTTCCGTTGGTTGGTAATGCAATTCCGATAACTTCGCACAAGCAGTTCATACTGTTAGCTGTGAACATACCGGAGCAAGATCCGCAAGTGGGACAACTTCTTTGTTCGATATCGTGTAATCCCTCTTCGGTCATCAATCCATTTTGAACGCTAGCAGCAGCGGAAAAAATAGAAATTAAATCCAAGGGTTCATGATTGTCTGTCCGCCCAGCCTCCATTGGACCGCCGCTCGTGAAAATCGTCGGTATGTTGCAACGAACGGAAGCCATTAGCATTCCAGGAACGATTTTATCGCAGTTCGGTATACAAATCATTCCGTCAAACTTGTGAGCGTTGATCATTGTTTCCACAGAATCAGCGATTATTTCACGGCTTGCGAGCGAATATTTCATCCCGTCGTGTCCCATCGCAACTCCGTCACAGACGCCAATGGTGTTGAAGATAAACGGAACGCCGCCAGCGTCTCTTACACACTTCGCCACAAACTCTGCCACTTCCTGCAAGTGGACATGCCCCGGAATGACGTCCACATGACTACTAACAATAGCAATAAAGGGGCGTTTGAAATATTTGTCTGAAAG
>CAVGEG010000107.1:0-9026 GCA_963628165.1 Paratractidigestivibacter sp.
CGGCGTCCGTAAAACCGCCGCTTTCGACGGTGACAAAACCGTTGTATCCGACTTCTTCGACGACGTTGCGAACAGACTTCCAGTCGATGGTTCCCTTCCCAATCGGAACGAAATCGCCGCCGTTGGGCTTGCTCTTGTCATAGAGGAAATCTTTGATGTGCAGCTTGCAAGTGATTCCCTTGAGAGCGCGCAACCAATCTTCCGTCTTCGCATATTTCACATGGTTGCCCAAATCGAGATAGGCTTTAACCCAAACGCTATCGAACGCGCGAACGAAAGAACCGAAGAACTCGGGGGTGCACCACAGGTTGTTCCAAACGTTTTCAAGACCGATCGTAACGCCTTCGTAAGCCGCGACTGGAATCGCTTCTTTCACATACTTAAAGGACGCGATCGTCGCTTCGTTTTGCGCCTTAATGTAGTCGGCATAGGGCGCGTTATCCCCTTCGCAGACGCTTTTGACTTCGCACGTTTCGGGATTGTAATCAATCTTGAAATCCCAAGGAGCGGGGGAAGCGACGCCGGTGCGGCACGGAACCAGGAGGATAGAGGAGGCGCCGTAAGCGGCGGCGGCGCGCAACGCGCGAATCATCGAATCGACGTCAGCGGCGGCTTGTCCTTCAATGTTTACATTCGTCCACGCGCGCATTACCGAGTGAATCTTCATGCCAAAAGATTCGCAAATCTTACGCGCTTCGATCGCTTTCTCAGGATCGATATTCCACAGCGTCGTCTCTACGCCTTCATAACCGAGTTTCGCAAGACCTTCGATTCGCTCGGGGGTGATCTCGCCGACGATCTGGGCGCAATGAAGCTTCGTCTGGAAGGGCTGTTCCACATCCGCGGGGGAAGCTTGAAGATTATCGATGTTCAGGGAAAGCGCCGCGGCGCCGGCGGCAAGAGCGCTCGTGCGCACGAAGTCACGACGGGTCAATTTACTTACCATTCTTTATTCCTTTCGGGGAAGATGAAGCAACGTCAAAGACGAAGCAGCCGTTCCAGTCAATGTTTTCAGACCGATAGACCTGATTTCTTAATGATTATAACAAGACGCCCCCGCGCTTTCAAGAAATAGAACGCTATCTACGCAACGTTCATGCAAAAAAGAAATGAAAAAGTTTAGCGATAGTCAATATCCCCTATCACCGGCAGCTCGTCTAAAGAGGAGAGATTAAAAAGTTTCAGAAAGCGCGTCGTCGTACGGTAAACAGGTACTTTTTTCTTATCAATCACCAGCTTCTCTATGGAAATAAGATCGCGTTTCACAAGCTGAGAGACGACGTTCGAGGCGCTGGGACGCACGTCAAGAATATCCGCGAGCGTTATCGGCTGCCTATAGGCGACGAGCGCCAACACGTCTATAGCGGTTTGCGACAAGCGAAACTCCTTGATTTTTCCTGAAAAACGTTCTAGCAGTCGGTCGTACTTGGTCAAAAGAACAAAACGATACCCTCCCTGATCTGGAACAATTTTGTAAGGGGCCCCGTTATGATAATATCGCTCGTTTAAATCTGCCAAAATTTCGACGGCCTCCATTTCGGAAACGTTACGAATAAGCTCGCACGCGTTCTTGAGAAATAAAGGCTTATTCTCTCGATCTCCCACAAAGAGCATCGCTTCCAAAATAGACATTGGACTTACCCTTGGCCCCGGCCAACAGCGCGATTCCAAAGGCAACGACGACGTGTTAAAAGTGGGATCGCAATGCTTTGAATCATACTTCTCCCCCGCCTCGAAGAGAAAATCGGCGTCGTTCTGCAAGATCGCCGAATCGAGAGATTCGCGCCGTTCCAATTCAAGATCGTGTTGAAGCTTTTCCTCGTCGGACAGCTCGGAAAGCTCGCTCTCACGCTCCCCGCCATTCTCGTCTTCCACTTCGCAAAGAGCGCGAAGACCCCTGGCAAAAGCGGAGTCGATAACGCTTGTTTCCTCGCTTTTGGCATTAAGAGAAAAACTTTTAGAAAAGAATTCTTCGTCGTCGGCGTCAGATTCTGAATCGGAAAGCTCTTCGGCGTCTTGTTCAAAACGCGCGATCGTCTCCTCTCTTTCCTCCTCAACCTCTTCCACCTTCTCCTTATTCGGAGAAGCGTTCAAAACGTGAGGCGTTGAAACGACGCTTAATTTTGGGCCGCTCTTCTCCTGGGAACCGTTGCCTTCACGCTCAATTGCCATCATTGCCTCCTCAAAGACTTCTTGCACAACTACGCGTAATAATAAAAAGAATCTCCCAAAGAAGCAAGCGCGACATCCTCCGTCTTCCTTATTCCACGAGACAAATCTCTACCGCAGGAAGATTCGCAATACGCCGCGCCGAGGGGGGTTAGAAGAGCGAGACGCGACGCTTCGTTAGATGAGTAGAAAGAAAAACTTTTCGACGCGATCAAAAAACGAAACGAACGCAAAAAAAGAAAGCTAACGTCTTATCAACGTTAGCTTTAGTGGCTGAAACTGGACTTGAACCTGTGACCTACGGCTTATGAAGGCGCGAAGCGACGACTATAAACCACGTCGTAAAGCGTTTAAATTTAACGACTTGCGCTTGTCGTTATCCCCTTTCTGTTTCGCTGTATATCCGTCACGTTGTCGGATTGCAAACGCAATCCGACAACGATAGACAACATACGCGTTTAACGCCGCGCGACAAGACGTTAAATTTAAACGCTTTGGCGTATGTAGAGATAAAGAGAAGATTAAACTACATAACGGCGGAAGTTTAGAACGCAAAGCGAGCAAAGATATTTATTCTAATTTTTTCGGGGCTTAGAAATGTTGTTTCATTTATACGATCAAGAAACCGGCGGAATACTCTTGAAGGACGACGGAGAGCAGAAGGAGACCGTCAAGGCTTGTTTTAATGAGGTGAGGGCGGTGTGGCCTCAAGAGCTTGATTTATACGGCGCGCAAGGTGTGTTTTCGTACGACGCGACGGGAGACGCCCCCGTCGCGTGGGCGCAAGCTAACCGAATTTACAGCAACGGCGAGGTAATAGCCCGAATATTATTTGACGCCAACAACGGGAGTTTCAAGGTAGAACCTTTTAAGACTAGCGTGAAGCTTGAACCGGTCAACGTCGGAGAAATGTGTGCGCGTAATCGTGCCGCACTTGAGCGGCTCTATTCAGAAACGTCAGACGTTATCCTTGATTGTTTAAAAGATGTTAGAGAACACGTTAATTATTTTTTTATGTCGTTTTCTGGTGGGAAAGACTCTACTGCACTTTTTATAGCGCTTGAGAAATTCCGGTCTTTGCATCCTGAATATTTAACGGCTGACAATTACTCTATTTCTTTCGCTGACACAGACATGGAGAGTAGCGACACCTATTCAACGATAAAAGAGTTCGAAGTGGAGTTTGAAAAGCGCGGCTTAACGTTTGTTAAGTCGCGCGCCGATAGGGCGGCGGTGGAAAATTGGCGTTATTTCGGCCCCCCGTCGCGTGTTCAACGCTGGTGTTGTACTGTGCAGAAAACAACACCAATGATCCTACACTATCGCCAAATTGCAAAAGAACGCGGTTTTAAAGAGTTCAAATCCTGTTCGTTTGTGGGCGTTCGCGCGTTTGAGAGCGGGCGGCGTAGTCATTATAAGACGCTTATGAAGTCGACGAAATCTCGCGGCGACTTCGTCGCCTATCCGATTTTAAAATGGCCTTCTTCTGCTGTGTGGCTCTCAATATTTAACGAGGGCCTGCCGATTTCTAACGAATACAAGCGTGGTAACAATAGAGTAGGCTGTTTGTTGTGCCCCCTAGCGTCTGACGCTGCCAATTACAAGCGATCGTCAAACGACGCATCGAAGATTAAAGATCTTGAAGACGCGCGCGACTCATGGTTTAAATATATCCCCGGCGCGGTGCGCGGGTGGCATATGAGGCGAAACGGCTTGCATAATCTGGCCATAAAGCCGGAGCTTGAAGTGACGACGACACAAGATGAAGTCGTTTTAAAGCATGGCGGTTTGAAGCAAGATTTTCACGAACTTTTAAAGACGATCGACGCGAGAGAGACGGCGCAAGGATTCTTTGAGGTAAACCGCCTAGGCCGGAGGATAACATTCACAGAAGACGGCAACACGGTCGCGATAAAGCGCGATCATACAAGGAAAGGAAATCAAGTAGTTTCTCAAATTCGGAAACTTTTAACGCGCGCCGTCTATTGCGCAGCGTGCCGCACTTGCGAGGCAATGTGCCCAAACGATGCTATTTATTTTGAGGGGGGGCTGTACCACGTCAAGGACACGTGCACGCACTGCGGCGCGTGTCTGGATCAAAAGTACGCGTGCATCGCGTACAGGTGCCGGAACGTTCCAAAGAAAAGGGAGATTTATTTAAAAAGACTCGAGGAAAAGAATCTTGCAGAATCTTTGAACGAGGCGAACAACGCCGGAGCAATCTGTTTTGACTGTTCAAAACAGATTGCAAAGGACGAAGTCGGCGCGACGCTTAAACTATTCGGACGGGTGGAGAAACGCCGCTTTTGCTTCTCTTGTATCGCACGGCGTTTAAAAGTCGACGAGGAGACGGTGCTACACTGGGTGGATACTTGGAAGTATACAGGCTGTAAACTCTTTGAATAATGGCGTATATATAGAGAGATAGAATAAACGTAGATATATAATCATTTAAAACACCATGAAGATAAAAGCACTTCTCTATATATGCGCAGTTTCTTTAATCATCGAGCCCGTTTTTTCGTTCGAGTTTAAGCGGGCGTCGACGTTTGAAGACGCCTACAAAGCAACTTGCCGCGTCTCTGTCTCTGGCGCGCGCGGGACGGGGACATTCAACGGAATCGACCGGGAGAACAACCGCGCGTTAATACTGACCAACTGCCACGTCGTCGGAAGGAACACCCGCGCGTCTCTGGACTTTTGGACAAACGGCGAGCGCGAGACGGTAGAGGGGCGCATTATCGCGCGATATTACGACGCGCGCAAACCCGCCGACTTTGCGTTGATCGCCGTTGACGTCGACGATCTGGCGCGAATTAATCCGCCTTACGTCGCATTGTCTGGTCGCGACGGAACCCCTGGAGAGGATTCTTTCATAATATCGGCAGGCGCGCCGAAGGGTCGCTTTGTGCAGGCGTGGAGCGGCAAGACTCTTTCTTATTACGGCGGGCGTACGATTGAATTCACGCCGGGACCGGTTCCCGGTCAAAGCGGGTCGGCGATTATATCTCAGATCAACGGCGAACTGTGGCAGACAGGCATATTGACGTGGTTAATAGGCAACGAGGGGGCCGACGACAGTAAAGGCGGGGCGATTCCGATTTCTATACTATACGAGTGTATCAAGGGGCGCGCGCGCGCGAGCGCCGACGCGTCGGCGGACGTAATCCCCCCCGGCGCGGTTGAATGTGCCGACACGCACACCGCGCCGTGTGTGATAGAGTTTACAGCGGCGAACTGCCCGCCGTGCCGGGTGGCGTCAAAAGAGGTTGCAGAACTTAGAGACGCGGGAGCCCGCGTCTACGTGTACGACGTGGCGAACGGCTCGGGGCGTGAGATGGCGGCCCGTTATAACGTCGACAAGACGCCGTCGTGGCTAATCGTTGACAGAGGATGGAACGAGACGGCGCGGCGTGTTGGTACGGGACACGTGGAAGAGCTGTTGACGCTCTACCGCGATCTAGACTCCAAGGCGCGAAAGAAAGAAGACGCGCCGAAGGACGACGTGGAGTCATTCCGCGACCGCGCGCCGATCTACGAGAGTATAGAAGGGGTTGGATTCTTCGACGACCAGGACGAACGCTGGGCCGATAGGTGGAAAAAGAAGAGCGACGGCGACGGCAAGGAAGAAGACGGAGGAGACAAGAGCGACGGAAAAAGCGGGAGCGATTTCTGCCCGATCATCAAGAACGACGGGGGAGGATTGGCCGGGGGTATGTCTAACGCGTTGGGCGAGCGCATCGCGTCGGCGATTAACGATCTTAACGCGCGCGTCGTGAATTCCCTTCGCGGAGTGATTGCTGAACAATGGCGCGAAATCCGTTTCGCGCTCTTTCTTCTTTTGGTATGCGCTGGAGCCTGTGGGGCCTTGTTGTATAACGTGGTCAGGAGGATCTTGATCTTCGTTGTCAAAAAACCGTTGATAAACGCCATAACGGCGAGCGCGCAGGCGTTGGCGAGCATTCAAGAGCGCGAAAAGAGCGCGCCGGAGACGGGGAAGTCCAAAACGCCAAAAAATGGGCAATAAATTTTGATCCCGGCGCCATGGGTACGAGATCAAAATGTGCCGTTTTTCGCGTTTTTTGTATCTAACCCCTTGCGCTGTAATAGTTTACAGCAAGCGGGAACGCCGGAAAATTAAAAAGGTACTTCCAGAGAGAGAAAAAAGAGAAGCGGTAAGAAGAACGGGCGCTGTTAATTAACTTTTATGCGGGAGACTGTCATTTGATTAAAGAAGGGACGACGGTAAAGGCGAGGATCGGACGGGGGGCCGGGGCGGAGTACACGGCGGAGGAGTTGTTTAAAGCTTTTTCGGCGGGCTCTTCCGTAAGAATCTACAGCGACGAGGCCGCCGCGTGGCTGAAGATTGAGGCGGCAGACGTTGGAGCGACGGTCGAGAAGATATTTGCAATTACTTTTGACGGGGCCGATTACGACGTCGTGGCGGGGGGAACTTTTCACGGATGTGTCGTTCCGTCGGAGGAATTCGACGCGCTGGAAGGCGTTCAAGCGTTCGCGACGAAAAACGCCGTTTACAACGCGTATTATTTTAAAACAGCCGACGGGGGGGAGATATGAGCGTAATTTACTTCAAGACGACGGCAAGCGACGGCGCGGAGACTCTTCGCGCCGCGCTGAGAAACGCGAGCGACGGCGACGTCATCACTGCCGACGAAACAGCGTTCGACCCTGGAGCGGTCGTGGTCATCCCCGTCGATGCGCCTCTCCTGATCGACAAGCGCGTGACGATCAATCCGCGCCGCAAAGTCGTTATCGACGGACAGGATTTACATCTGTGTATGACCGTCGCCGCGGGCGGTGAGGGATCGGTCTTCTACGACATGGAATTCACACGCGGCCTGAACGCTGGTTCCGGCGGGGCGTGTCGCGTAGACGCCGCCGCGACGTTTAATCGGTGCGCGTTTACGAAGAGCTCGACAACGTCGTCGACCGCGGTTAATGGCGTCTACGTGTCTGGTTCTGTCGCCGCCGTATTTAACGCGTGCCTGTTTACCGCCGCGTCGGGGCGCGCTCTCTACGGGGCGCCGCCGTCGTTGTGCGTAGTGACGCGGTGCACCGTCGCCGACTCCATCCCGCAGTCGTCGCTTAATCCGATCGACTCGGTCTTTATATACAATTCCGCCGCCGCACAAATCGTCATCGACGCGACTGCTGGGAACTACCATCTGAAGCCGACGGCGAGTCAGACGACGGGAGCGACCGACACGACGGTTTTAATAGATTGTGACGGAAACCCATTCAGGGTTGACGGGTCCGGCTCTCTCGGATGTTATGAAAATTACGACACACACGGCGCGAAGTCTCTTTTTTGGCGCGAGGACGCCGCGTCGGGGCGCGTCGACGTTCCGGCCAATTGGAGCACGTCGCGCTTCGGCTCTGCTATGACGGAATGGCCGGAAAGCCTTGAAGAGTATACGGCGCGAATCTTAGAGCCGCGCCAAGTCGTTCTAAACGATCCCGCGGACACGACGGAGGACGGCGAGGAAGAAGACGCGCCCGCGCCCCTGTCTTGCGACGTGGTCGTCGGCGGGTCTGTTGCTTGCGAAATTAAGAACGAGGCGACGACGGGGGCGCGGAGCGTCTTCTTGAGCGAAAACACTTTTATATACGTTTCCGCCGACGTCGTCGTTCACGCGGGGAAGGTCTCGGAGGCGGTCGACGCGGCGACGATCCGCAACAAAGGGAATCTGACATTAAACGAGGACGGGGCTATTAACCTTGACGCGGTGGAGCTTTTAGACGGCGGACGCGTTACCGCGAATAATAGCGTTGCGGTCGATTCGTTCACTGTGCCAGCGAACTGTCTTTTGAGCCTGGCCCCCGGCGCGACGGCGGCGCCGTCGGTCGGCGAAGTCGTTCTGTATGGAGGGTTAGCTATTGCCGCCAAGAGGTGTGCCGTAGGGCTTGTCTCTATCCCCGCCGACGCGACGGGGGCGCGGCTTTATATAACCGCCCCCGCGGGCTGGTCAACGTCTATCGACGTGCAATCTTCTTTGACGGTGGACACGTCTAACAGAATGGACGACGGGGCGTTTGTAACGTTCGACGCGGCGCAGCTCTCGGACGCGGCAAGCGTCACGATCTACAACCCCGCCGAAGTTCTTTTTTCTCTTCCTTCTTCCGCGCCTCTCGGGAAGTTCTACGACGAGACGGGAACTTTAAGCGAATACGTCGCGCGGCGCGGCGCGCCTGTCTCGACGATCACGGCGACGACAGAAGGGCGGCAAGCTCTTTTGACGGTCGAGCGCGGCGACGATCCACAAGGCGACTACCTTGTCGAATGCCGCGCGGTCACCGACGGGCGGTTTAACTTTGTCGGGCGCGACGTCACAACCGCGCCGCTAGACTCGGACGTCGCGTACGAGATAAGAGCATTTGACGGGGAGACGTTCGCGGCGACGATCTGCCCGCGGAAATACTTTTATATTGGCTCCAAGGCGGAGGGAGACTTCCAGAGCGCGAGCGACTGGAGCATCTTTAAGAACGGCAGTCCGTGCGACGCCGCGCCGACAATAGCGGAAGGGGTGTTTGTTGTCGAGTAGCCCGCGAGACGAAACGTTTAAACATCGGCAACGGTCGAAGGAGCAGGCCAAGCGGCGACTGGCCGACGCGTCGGAGATTGGCGAGATTCCCCCCCAAGTCAACCCGGCGCGCCGGGCTAACGCCGAAGGGTCGCTTCGGCGCTTCTGCGAATTATATTTCGCAAATGTTTTTTACCTGGCATGGTCAGACGTGCATATGGAGGTAATCGAAGCCATCGAGGCGACGGTTTGCAACGGCGAACTGCAGGCGCTGGCGCTTCCACGCGGAAGCGGCAAGACGACACTGTGTCAGGC
>CAVGEG010000108.1:0-8971 GCA_963628165.1 Paratractidigestivibacter sp.
GATAACGACAACCTGACGAATTTCGTAGAGAATGGAACCCTTGAATCCCTTCTTGAATGAGTTTCTCAAGATAGGCTCTATTAGTAGTTATATTAAAATTGGCATGGAGACAACGATGACGCGAAGAGAACTGATTCATCCGCGACGCGACGGCGTGACGCTCATTGAGCTTCTGGTGGTTGCGTCCATCATGTTGACGATCGCCGCTGTCAGCGTGCCAACTATCAAACCGATGATGGAGTCGCAAGCGACCGCTCGAGGCGCTCAAACCGTCGCCACTTATCTTGAGAGAGCTAAGTCCCGCGCTAAAGCCACTAAGAGACCTTGCGGGGTCGTCTTTGAATACTTTGACGGGACATGGGACGGCGCTAATCATGGATCCGCTTCTCTAGTGATGCGTCAGATGGAGGTTCCGCCTACTTTTTCTGGATATGATACGACTTCCAGGGTTAGTATTGCTCCTTGGCAAGGTTTCTGGAATAATGGAAAGAAGATTAGCGAAATCTACAACTATGAGGCGGATTGGGAAAATTTCGTTTCGGGGGAGCAGGAACCTAAGATTCAATTTAACTACATAGGCCCCTACTATCGGATTGTTTACAATTCCGGTTTGGTTTATCCCAACGGTTCAACTGCGGGCCCTTATTTCATTGAGGAAATCCCAGGCGTTGAGTTGCCCGTGGGGAGGGATTTCGCCTACCAAATCTTATGCGATCCCAGAACAACGATGACTTCGCCTGTAGGGATGCCCGAGGGGACGGTTGTAGATTTGGAATTTTCCGGTTCCGAGTCGAATTTTTTTGCGAAGGGAAGCAACGTTGTCGTTATGTTTGCGCCCTCTGGCGGCGTGGATTATATTATTAACGGCGGCAAGCGTGTTAACGTCGCCGACACCCTCTATTTCCTAATCGGTAGATGGGATCGTCTCTCGGCGCTTGGTATTTCAGACGACGGTTATGAGACGATGGCGGAAGACGGACTTTGGAACTTTGAAGATCCTACCAACTTCTGGGTGGCTATTAATACGCGTACCGGCGTCGTTACGACCGCGGAGGTTTCTGAGCCTTTTGCTTATTCCCTTGGGGATTGCGATTCTGCCGTTTATGATTCGAGAGAGTTCGCTAGGTTCTCTAAAAGAAATTTAGGAGGCCGTTGATATGATGAAAAACTTGATGTTTTTGACTTCATGCAAGCGTAGGGTCTCCGGTAATCGTAGCGGGGAAACCCTTGTGGAGATTCTTGCCGCTATAACGGTGTTGAGTATCGGTCTTGTAGGGGCGCTTGCCGCGATTCCTTTCGGCGGTTTTCGAATGGCGCAGATGACCGAGGCTGACAATTCCGCCGCTGTTGGTCGTAACGCCGTTCGCTTGATGAGAAGCCATGGGTGGTGTAACCCTAATAACTGGAGGTTAAACGGTCTTTCTGTCTCCGTCTCCGGCGGGAACCTTTCCGTCGTTGCATCCGATTCAAACGGATATAAGTTGGATCTGACGCACCCTTTTTTTATCGATCCTAGAGATTGGTCCGGCGATCCTTCTGTCGCTTGTTTCTGTCCGGCGAATGGAAGGGAGCTTGTGACTCCCTACGTTTCGCCTTGGGGGGATAATGGACAAGGATTGGCGAGTAGCGTTTTCTTTCAAGTTGACGACTTTAACTCAGGAAGTGAAGACATAGCTTCAAGCGAATCTTATAGACCAAGACTTGAGATGGAGATTAAAGAGCAGAAAAATTCCTTGGGCGAAACTTCTAAAATTCCTATCCCGACGTATAACGGTCATTATACGTGGATGGCGACCGTCAGGCTGAAGTCCTCTCGCGAGCAGGATTTGACGCAGACTTACGTTTCTGACGTCGTTTCTGCGGACTATGACGCCGTGGTTTTTCGCGATCGTATTGTGGGAGATCAAAGGGCGATTGCCGCAAAACTTGCTACGCCAGGATATCAAGGTGGTACGATCGAGCTTGATCTCACGACGATGGTGGACTGTGAAGGCGGAAGCGACGTCGACTACTCTCGATTGCGCGAGCAGTTGGCTCAGACCAGGTATATTATGATCGCTGGAAACGACGATTACCGCGATTCTGGAACTTATGTTTTTGCGCGGTGGTATAAGATAGCGAATTGGGCCAATATCGACGTTAAAACGATACGTTTAGACCTGATCGGCCCCAATATGCCGGAGAATTGGCAGGGAATGGAATATGGACTAACGGCTCTCTTCTATCCTGGAGTCATTGGCGTTTACTCGGGTTCCGTAGCTTTTTGAGGAACTCTTAGCAATGCCGTATTTCAAATATATATAGTAAGAGTTTAGTTCTTAAAGAGGACGCCGACGTCAACCGCCGCGCGCGAGTCGCGTCAGCGGGCGTCGGCGTCCTGCAATTTACGCGTATAAATATTGCCGATCGATCGGCTACATTTTGATATTAGACGCGGCGCCGTTAGTTTAACGCGCTAAGTTAAGTCTGGGAGTCTCACTCATGAAACGCCAAAATGAAATCCGCAGAAAGGGCGTCGTCCTCCTTCTCGTCTTAGGACTTATGGCGATGTTTGCCATCTCCGTGCTCTCCTACATGATCGTGACTTCGAACATGGCCGAGACCGCGCAGAACGCGCAAAAACTCGACGCGACGCTTGACGTGCCTGTTCAAGACGACGTTAACGTGGCGTTGCGTTCCCTGTTGATTGGTTCCAACAACCAGGCTAATCCGATTGGGCCGTTCAGTATCCTCGAAAATATGTATGGCGACTGGCGCGTCTACGACTCCTACACTAACGCAGAAGATCGCTCGACGACCTTTGACGCGAAGGTGGCTATTTTTCCATATGAAGGGTGCGCCGTCGTCGTCCCTTTAACCGATTATAGCGGTTACGCCGCCAGCAACGACGACTATGAATATCGCCAGATGTTAAGCAAATTCTTCGAGGAATCGGGGAATGTCTTGACTTTTATGGGATTGAGCGACAAAGGCAATCTTGATTCGGATACGATTGACCTTTGGAATAGCGAAGTTGAAAATACCTCGGCGTATGTCGTTGAGAAAGTCGTCACGAATCCGGCCTCGTCCACCTACAAGACCGGTTCCGGCGAGTATTGGGCGGAGCACTACTCAAAACCGTACGATTCTTCTTACATCGCTAGCAACCAGGAGAATTACACGGATCTAGACCAATGGCATTTCAAAGTTGAACTAACTGATTCTCTCAAAAAATTTGCGTCGCAACTTTCTAACTTCGAAAACTTCAATACCGACGACTCGGCTCTTGTCACCGTCCGATTGAATCGTCCTGCGTACAGCGGCACTGGCGCGGGCGGTTTCTCTCCCGGCGACGTTCATGACTCGGCTTTGGAGCCTGCGGTTGTCAATTCCGCAGATTATCTCCTTGGAATGTGCATGACGTATAGCTTTTGGATGAATCCGGCCGCTCCGGATCTTTGGCCCTTCTACATGAATTCGGGTTCCGCCTTGAACTTCAGATCCTATTGGGCTCATCTGACGGACGTTAATTATGATCCGAGACGCTACGCGAGCGACGGTTCAAGCTTGTTGTATGGGGATTGGAACGGGGCGATTTTCAACGCGAACAATACTGTTCTTCAAGGCGTCAATGGCGATAATTATTGCGACTATGTGCGGATGAATCCGTCGTATACGGCTCCTGACTCACGAAGCCCGTTCTTAGCGTTCCTGGAGGCGTTAAATCAGGATAACGGCCCCGATTCGGAAGAGTATCCTTATTCGAGTATAACTCCTTCGTTCCATCGCCCTGGTTCATTTGAACTGCTCGCCGGCGGCGCGTTAAGGCCGTATGCGGGCGTCTATTCAACGGGGATGACTGCGAGACTGACCGCGTTAATGCGCAAGCTTACCCCGCGTCCGCTTCCCCTTGACCACTGGCGTTTTACTGGCGGAAATCCTGATCTTGAGAATTTCAATCCCTCTGATTCGTCTTCGGATTTTGTTGACAACGCTACGAATTTGGCCGAGGCTCTTTCCGGCGTTCGTAATTATTATGATAGCGAAGGCAAAATAACTTCCACGGAGACGCTCCAGTATGACGTCGATAACGATAACGACGGCGTGCGCGAAGGCGTCTGGATTCCTTCGGGATTGCCGATCCGTTACGATAAAAATGGCACGCCCTATGCGACAATGTTCTCTTATACGGTCGTCGACCTGGATGGACGCGTTAATGTGAACGCCGTCGGCAACTGGGATCAGCTTTGCCAGGACTGGGGATCCATGGAATATGACCCATACTTCTCGATTTCTAGTTTGCGAAATTTGTTGAAAAATGAAGGTTATGGCGGAGACGACTTGGTTTCTACTGATTATTCAGAGAACCTCTCGGAAACCTTAGGCTTTGGATGGATCAACGATCGCAACAAAACCACGGACGGTTGGGATGAAACGGATCGCGGTGAAGGCAGGGGATATGCTAGCATGTCCCTTAGCGACGCTTTGGATTCTCTTTTCGAGACGGCGAATATCCAGGATGTTACGGATACCGCGGCCCGACTTATGTGGAAGCGTTATTCCAACTATGTTGAGCTGAAAACCAATTATCTTACCGATTTTACATGGAGCATATCCGACATTTCCGTCAATGGTAATTCCGTTAGCCAACCTGGATTTAGCATTAATGGAGACGAGACGGACGCGAAAGATGTAAAATCTGAAAGGTACAAGCTTTTTGACGACGACACATTTAGTTCGGCAGATGAATCGTTATCAAAAAAAGTGTATCCTTGGCGTGGTAAAACGGCTTTAAAAAATACAGTTCCCAGAATACTTCCTTTTGATTTTGCTGACGCCGGTTTCAGATCGTACGATCCCCTGGGGCATGTAGTATATACGAACGTACCGCGGTATTCCGTTAATCCGTACTATACGTTCCTTCGTTCTTCCTCCTTTGGCGACTCTCCTTATGGAATTTCCGCTCTCGAAGCGCTCCTACGACCGAGCGACGCCGACGGCAAGTTGCTGGACAATTCTCTCGTCGACGACTTAGGAATTAGCAATTATTCGAAGCGCGTTCGCACGAAAGCCAAGACCAGTTTAACGACTCTCAGCGCCGACGTGCCCGCCGCGTCCTTAGTCTTCCCCGACGCGTATCAGATGAACGACGACGTGCGCCAGGGGCGTTACGGCTTCGTCAATTTGATTCGTAGAAACGTAAGGTTGGAACTTGAACGTATCTTCAAAGAGAAGGAAATCTACGACGATACTGACGGGGATGGAAAGAACGATTACTTATATGGAAGCGGATACCCCAACAACGCGGCTTTCTTTTCTAAGAAGGTTGACGAGATTACGATGTATCTGGCGTCATTACTTCCGAAAGAGATTCTCACGGGAGAAAAGATTGATCTTAACGCTTTAACCGACAAAAACTACTGGTTAGACTTAGAGTATGACGGTTCTGGAGCCTTGGTTTTACCCGACGATCTAGACGTTCATAATAGGGGTTTGGCCAAGAGGATGGAGTATGCCCGCGGTCTATATATCGTGCTAATGACCCTCATATACGAAGATCTTAACGCCGAGTTATGCCATCCCTACTCCGAGTACGACAGCGAATCCGGAAGTTATGTTAAAAGTAATCTGAAGAATTACTTTGAGGATTCCTTTGATTTGAGCGCGCTTCAGGATCAGCTGGGGACGGACAACGACAAAACAAAGCTTCTTGGTCGTGAACTCATTGCTACTAGATTAGCTCAGTGGTGCGTCAACGTCGTTGATTTTTCCGATCCAGACGCTACGATGACCCCCTTCTTCTTTGATCCAACTCCTTTTGACGGATGGTGGGTTGACGGTTATGATTGGATCGACGGCGTCGGCGACGACGGTTATCATGCTGTGACTTCTAGTGGGGATAATCTTTGGAAGAATGATGGCTGGAGTAATGAGCCCGCGGTTAATTTCATTTTTCCTGTCTCTAACGGTTTGCCCTCTGAGCAAATGTTCGACTACTTCTGCGCCGCTTTTGACGAAGCCCAAGCGTACAAAGAAGAAGGGGGAAAGGTTGATGAAATCCTTAATTGGATGAATAAAGATATTAAAAAACTCAGCGATCAGACGAAAGATCTTGGCTTCCGCCTGGTGTGGGGGATGGAGCGTCCTGATCTTGTATTGACTGAAACTCTAAACTTCCACGATCTTGGAATTGCTGATACTACTATTGAATGGCATAAGACTAACGACGCCTCTGATGAAGTAGGATACGTCAAGGATGGAGACGATAATGATTTCGATCAAGTTCGTCGTCCAAAAGGATCAAGCTATTTAGAGTTGTACTGTACGGCGAATCCGAACGTTCCTCAGTCAAGCGAATTATATCTCGAGGATGGAGGCGTTTGGAAGCTGCAGCTTTCGAAAATGCTCCCTGCCTATGAGGATAAGGGAACAGAAAAAGATTCCCATACCGGCTTATCATATAACTGGAATCGTGAGCTCGTATTACCCGTGTGGCGTGTGGCGATTAGCGAAAGTTCTGATCCGCTTTCGTTGAACGATTTTGGCGATTCTAAGAATAAGGAGCGCTTTAAGACGACAAACGCTCCTTACATTGTCAAAGCTGAGAATAGCGTAATTAATCGTTTGAGTCCTAAAAAGGTAGACGATAAGTATTACAACGACTTTAGCCTCTTCTCGATGCAACCTCGCCAGTTTAGGAATGCGCCTTTGTTGAAAACAAGCGACGTTGTAAATATTTCCTATTTGGATTCCTTGCGAAAGATTGACGCTGGTTTCAAGCCCGTGATTGGAAATCCTGAAGAGACTTCGGAGGACATTATGGTTCCTTCGTGGTTGAAGTATTGCGACTTCTTCTCTTCCAATATTCTTGGCTCGGCAGTAGCCAAGTCTTATGACGATGATCGATTGAACAAAGTGTTAGGAGCGTCTGGAGCGTCTACTGCGGATGAAAAGAAGAATGCGCGTCTTTTGGCTGCTCACCGTAGGGAAATTGACCTTGATCGAATTCTCTGGTTTGCCAATTTCTCAATAGGGGGCGATTCGACGTTGTCAACCGCCATTAATTTGCCTGACGGGTTGAGGACATTTGTAAAAACGGATACGTCAAGGACGTTGCTTGAACCCAATCACTACCTTGTTGTAGGTCCTGAAGTTCAGCGTGAATTGGGATCAGCTGTTGCGGGGGCTGGAAATGCGGAAGATTCAGATAGACAATTTGGCCAAAAGCACGGTATCAAGGGGTTTACCATTGATTTAGACGACCTCAATTACAATCCTGACGCCCCCGGAACTCCCTCTCGTAAATACGAATATATGGTAGCGAGTTCTATTATTGGGAACCGAGGGTTTAATATCTCTGAACCGTTGTGGACGATCCCAGGAAAGGATCCTTACTATAACGACCAGTCTAAGCAAATCAGTAACGCAACCGATTTCTATCCTGCCAAACTTGTGGATGGAGAGTATCCGACAACGGGGGTGTATGACGTTCCTTTTGACATGCCAATTTCTTGGGGAACGCGTGAAACAGAGACGGTTGATCGTTTAGGAACGGGGTATGACGATTTCTTAAAGAACAAGGTTGAGAATTATCCTCTTGTTAAGGATGAACTGTTTGGGTTGGGAACAGTACCCGATTATAAAACAGCGTTCTTACAGCGCGCTGCTGATCCTAATCGACCTTACCATCCTTTGTTAAACCCTTACATTACTGTCGACTGGAATGTTATGGATTTGACCGTATTCAACGGAGAGGTTGAGGCTAAAACGTTGGACGTGGATATTGAGGCGTGTAATAAAACCTTGTTCTCTGGCCATGACGTTTATCGTTGGAAAGATTCTGAAAACCAGATCAAATTACCTAAGAAACTTCCCCTTGGTCTAGAAGACGACGATAACAGGTTGGCTTTAGATAAGGTTTTCAGCTCGCGAGCGTGGGGGTCTGCCGAGCAAAAGATGTTCTCTCCGAATTGGGCGAGCGGCGCTCGTCCGAATCCTTGGGCAAGAGCATTTAAACCTTGCGATAAGGAAGCAGGATTGGAACATCCGGCTTACCCAACGGAGAGCGGTTCGACTGCTCGTACTACTGAAAATGCCGATAAGCACGCGGCGGCGCGGTATTTTCCCGCACATACGCTTGGCGGTTATAACAACCGAGGCGCTTTTGAGACGATTGAGGGAACGAGCCAGAAATGGTACAGCAATCTTAACAATCAAATTGACTTCCAGAACAAGTTCCAATCTCCGAATAACTGGGCGAATATTCCTGAAGATTACTACTATGCTCCAAGCACGCCCTTTGAACACCTCGTTTGGAACGACGCGCCGTTCAGCAATCCTGTTGAACTTCTCCTTGTTCCGGCAAGTTCTCCTGGACGCTTTGGCTTAGAGTTTATCAAAGCTCAGAAAGAAGGGTGGAATCTCGAGAAGCTCTACCATCTTGAATCGGATCAGCGCGGAGCTTTGGGTTCCTATGGAATTTACGGTTACGACGGATGGTACAATAAGAAGAATGTTCTGGATAACAATGATCTAAAAGAGAAACTAGCCAAAAAGGGCGTCATGGGCCCATACCTGAACTTCTTTGCGACGTCAAAGAAGCCGGGCGAAACGCTTCATTTGATCAGCTTGCTTGATTTTGTGCGCGTGCCTTCTTTGGAAATTGACGCAAAGAAAAAGATGACTGATCCTGACGGAAACACGATTCTCGACGAAGACAACAACTTCGTTTGGCGTTCTATGCATCGCGACTCCGCCAAGGTGAATCTTAATACGGTCACTGAGGCCGCCTGGAACGCGTTGCTCTCGCCTAAGGATTTAAAGTCTAAGACTCCTTGGGAGCGCTTCATCAACTGGCGCCGTCCATTCACTCTTTCGGACGACGACCAAGACGGAATTTCCGATAGAATCGCGGAGATGGTTCAGGCCTATTTCCAGCCGTCATACACAACGTGCCTATGGACGCAAATGGATCAGTCGCCGGCTCCTGTTC